>JBBPZT010000181.1:0-5563 GCA_038198625.1 Rubrobacterales bacterium | reverse complement strand
TCCGGGTCTTCGCCCGTAGCTCCTCCGGCGAGACGAGGGAGATATCGGCGGACGGGCTGGAGGCCGCGCTCTCGGAGGAGGGCGGGGTCGTGTGGATAGATCTCATCCGTCCCCGGGCGCTTTCCGAGAGGATTCTGCGCGACACCATCTACGGGACGAACTTCACGACCCTGCCGGGCTCGCAGGGGCCTCTGGCGTTTTGGATCTTCATAGCGGTGCAGGTGGTTTTCGTCGCCGCCGCGGTCGTGGTGCTCAGCAAGCGCGGTCTGCTCTAGAATTTGCTCTGAAGCGCGCCGAAATCCCGGCCAAAGTTCGTCCGTTCCGTTATACTTCCGCCACTATGTTGACCGCGCTTTTCATACTGTTCGGATATGCCCTGGGCTCCATACCCAGCGGCATGCTGGTCGGCCGGGCTTTCGGCGTCGACGTGAGGAACGTCGGCAGCGGGAACATCGGCACGGCGAACGTGCTCCGGGCAGCCGGAAAGTGGGCCGCCGTACTGACCCTTGTGGGAGACATGCTGAAGGGACTCATTCCCGTACTCATCATTCGCGAGTTCACGGATAGTTCTTGGATCATCTCAGCCGTGGCGCTCGCCGCGGTCGTCGGGCACTGCTGGCCGATATATCTGGGCTTCAAGGGCGGCAAGGGTGTGGCGACCGGCGCGGGCACGAGCATCGGTCTGGTCCCGGTTGTAGGGCTCGGGTTGTTCGTGTTCTGGTGGGCCGTGGTGATCGTCAGCCGCTACACCTCGCTCGGGGCGATAGCGGTTATGATCGTGAGCCCGTTTGCGTTCCTGATCGCCGGCCAACCGGCCCCGTACGTCCTGTACACGGCCGTGGGCGGTGCGCTCGTCCTCTGGCGTCACAGGGAGAACGTGCGGGCACTCCTGAAGGGCAAGGAGCGGAAGGTCGGACAACGGAAAGCAGGAAGGGTCCGGCGTGCTCGCTGATCAGTACCGGGGAAAAACCATCCTGCTCACCGGCGGGACTGGGTTCCTCGGGACGGCGCTCGTGGAGAAGATACTGCGGAGTCTCCCGGACCTCGGACGGCTCTACCTACTGATACGGCCTTCCCGCGATAAAGGCGCCGCGGACCGCTTCGAGAAAGACGTGCTCGGTTCACGGGCTTTCGCCGGCTTGCGCGAGAAGCTCGGCGAAGGTTTCGAGGAGTACGTCTCGGATAAAGTCAGGGTCCTCGAAGGTGACGTGCACGTCTCCGGGCTCGGGCTCGGTACGGAGGAGATCTCGGAGCTCTCGCGGGAGGTGGATGTCATCCTCCACTCGGCCGCGTCGGTGATCTTCGACGCTCCGGTAGACGCCGCCATAAACTCGAACGTCTGGGGTACGCTGGGCCTGTTGGCGCTCGCCCAGGACTGGGAGAAGAAGCCGCTCTTCATGCACATCTCGACCGCCTACGTCTCGGGGACGCGTGGCGGCCTCATACCGGAGGAACCACCCAGGCCGGAGTCCCCGAACGGTACGACGCTTGACCCGCGGGAAGAGGTCGGGGCTCTGGAGAGGGTCGTTGCGGAGGTGGACCAGGACTCAAGGGAGCGTACCCGGCTGTCCGGGTTCGAGACCGAGGCGCGGCGGGAACTCGGGATGGTCGGTGAAGAGGATGAAGTGGCCGAGAGGAAGGATCAACTTCGGCGGGCCTGGATGCGCGAGCGGCTGGTGGAGAGGGGCACGCGTCGGGCGCAAGAGCTGGGCTGGCCCGACGTCTACACCTTCACCAAGTCGCTCGCCGAGCGGATGGTGGTGCAGGAGCGCGGGGAGTTGCCGCTCATTATCCTGCGGCCGGCGATTATCGAGAGCAGCATGGCGGAGCCTTATCCTGGGTGGATCCAGGGCTCCAGGATGGCGGACCCGATAATCATGGCGTTTGCCCGAGGTATCCTGAGAGAGTTTCCCGGCAAACCGGAGAGCCTCATAGATATAGTCCCCGTGGATCAAGTAGTAAACGCGATCCTGGCGGCCGCCGTACGCCGCCCTGAGGAACCGGAGGTCTTTCAGAGCGCCTCCGGCGACAGGAACCCGCTGCCCCACAGAAACCTCTACCGGTACGTCCGGGAATACTTCCTCGCCAACCCCCTGCGTGATTCGGGTGGCCGCCCCGTTCAGCCGGCTGAGTGGAGCTTTCCCGGCAGCAAGGCCGTTGAGAGAGGGCTGAGGCTGGAACTCACTGGTCTCAAGGTAGCCGGGGCGATAGTCTCTCGGCTCCCCGAGGGCCACATAGCCACGGACCTGCGCGGGAGGGTCGCACGCGCCGATAAGCGCTCGCGCATGAGCTTCTACTACAGTCGCATCTACGGCGCCTACACCAACATGGATTCCACCTTTTCAACCGACCGGACGGCGATGTTGTACGGGGAGTTGGACCCTGAAGACCAACAAGAGTTCCCGTTTGACATCGAGAAGCTTGAGTGGCGAGGGTGGCTGCAGGAGACGCATCTACCCGCGCTCACGCACAAGCCGAACCGCAAGAAGCGCCGTAAGAGCGCCGTGGAGAAGCCGGAGCAAGTCGCGGCGATTTTCGACGTAGACGGGACGCTCGTAGGATCGAACGTCGTCTCGTACTTCGCGTGGCTCCGGATGAGGGAGCTTCCTCCCGCTGCCGCCCTCGCGTGGCTCGCCGGTTTTTTGCCCAAGATCCCCTATTACTGGGCGCTGGACAAGGTGAGCCGCTCCTACTTCAACCACGCTTTCTACAAGAACTATCGGGGCTGGAAGCCCGCGCGGGCACAGTACCTGGGCCGGGAGAGCTTCTCCGGTTTTACCCTCGGGAGGATCTACCCGGAGGCCCTCGACCGTCTGCGGGAGCACAAAGAGGCCGGACATCGCGTCGTCCTACTCTCCGGAGCCCTGGACTTCCTCCTCGAACCGATGCGCGGGCTCGTGGATGACGTGCTCTGCGCGTCCCTGGAAGAGGAAAACGGTGTCTACACCGGAGAGCTAACCGGTGCGCCGATCGCCGGGGATGCGCGCGCCCGTATGCTCGCCTCCTTCGCCCGCAAGCGCAACCTCGACCTCTCCAACTCCTACGCCTACGCCGACTCTATCTCCGACCTGCCGATGCTCGAAGCCGTGGGCAACCCGGTTGCGGTCAACCCCGACCGGAGGCTCGCCTCCGCCGCAAAAGACCGCGGTTGGCAGGTCCGGCGCTGGAATATCAGGAGGAACGGGACGGGGGAATAAAGATACAGGCCCTCCTCTACAGCAAGTCCGTCCCGCGCTACCTGCTAATGCGCTACGGGGCGAAACGTATAAAGAACCTCGAAACGGGCCGCTTCTCGCCGCTACAACCGATCAACGTATCAGAGCCCGCACTCCCGGCGCTGGGGTGGGTCCGGGTGAAGCCGCGGCTCGCGGGGATCTGCGGCTCCGACCTCGCCACCCTCTCCGCCGAAAGCTCGCCTTACTTCTCGCCCGTTACCTCTCCTCCGTTCGTGATGGGCCACGAGGTAATCGGTGTGGTCGTCGAGGGTGAGGGCTTTGAGGCCGGGGAGCGGGTAGTGGTCGAGCCCGCGCTTGGATGTGAGGTCCGCGGCATCGAGCCCGCGTGCCGAATGTGCGCCGCCGGGCGCTACGCCCTGTGCCTCAACGTCACGAAGGGCGACATCTCGCCCGGCATCCAGACCGGGTTCTGCCGCGACACCGGCGGCGGCTGGTCGGATGGGACACTTGTCGCCCACCCATCCCAACTTCACCGCGTCCCGGACGGGCTGCCGGACGAGGCGGCCGTCACTCTAGAGCCTCTCGCCTGCGCGGTTCACGCGGCGCTGAAAATGGGCCCTTCATCTGAAGACACGACCCTCGTCGTTGGCGCGGGCAGCGTCGGGTTGTTGGTGGTTGCGGCGCTCCGGCAGCTGACAGGCGCCGGATGCATCATCTGTGTCGCCAAGCACGCCCGCCAGCGGGAGGAAGCCCTGCGTCTCGGGGCGGACGAGGTGGTGCATCCGAAAGATGTCTACGGGGCGCTGCCGGAGATGCTCGGGACGGAGGCGCACCGGCCGGAGTTGGGTAAGCCGGTCGTGCTCGGAGGTGCGGACAAGGTCTTCGAGTGCGTCGGCTCTCCGGGGACGATGGAAGATGCGATCCGCCTGACCCGTCCGGGCGGGGAGGTTGCGCTCGTCGGAATGCCCGGAGCACGTAGTTGCCTGGACCTGACGCCGCTGTGGCACGGGGAGGTCAAGCTCTCCGGCGCTTACGCCTACGGCTTCGAGGAGTACGAAGGAGAGCGGATAAAGACCTTCGAGTTGGCGATGCGGATCGTCCCGGAGTTAGGACTGGAGAAACTCGTCGGGCCAAGCTTCCGGCTGACCGACTATCAGGAGGCTATCTCCGCCGCGCGCTCCGCCGGGCGCGAGGGCAACGTCAAGGTCGTGTTCGATTTGAGGGGGCAATAAGCTGGTCAGCATTTCAGCCGGTCAGCTTGTCAGCAAGGACTATCCCAACAGGAGCCCGGGGAGCGGCGCGCACCCGGCGAGGCTTGCGCGGATACTATAAGCTCGCCAGGTGATCTGAAAGAGCAAGAAACCAACAAGCTGAAAGCCGCCGAAGGCGACGTGCTGACTAGCTGAAACGCTTTCGACCGAAGGGAGTAGGATGAGCCGTCCCGCACAGATAATAACCCTTGAGAAAGACAGCCCGCCGATGATGTTCAACGCGGGGGATGGATTCCACTACGAAAAGCTACCGGAGGGGACGCGGGTGATCTACCCTCCCGGTCCCGTGGAGCCTCTCGAAGACCCGAACGTCGCCATCGAGAAAGCGCTACTGGAGCCGATGGGGATGGAGCCGCTGCACGAACTGCTGTTCCCCGGCATGAAGTTGACGATCGCTTTCGACGACGTGTCGTGTCCTTTGCCGCCGATGCGCCCGCCGGACAACCGTCAACTCGTCATAGAGAAGGCCCTCGAAAAAGCCGCCGCGAAAGATGTGGAGGACATCCACCTCATCGCCGCGCTGGGTCTCCACCGCCGGATGACGGAGAAAGAGTTGCGGTGGTGTCTGGGCGAGAAGATCATGTCCCAGTACTATCCCGACCGTCTCTATAACTACGACGCCGAAGACGAAGAGGGAAACACCGTGATAGGGGAGACGGACCACGGCGAGCAAGTCCGCATCAACAAGCGGGCCGCCGACAGCGATCTCATCGTCTACGTGAACATCAACCTCGTCTCCATGAACGGCGGCCACAAGTCCGTCCACACCGGCATCTCGCCCTACTCTTCCATCCGGCACCATCACAACGCCCACACTCTCAAGAACACCCGTTCCCTGATGGACCCTCCGAACAGCGCGCTGCACGGTTCGGTAAACCGGATGGGGGAGATCCTGGACGAAAAGCTCAAGGTCTTTCACATCGAGACGACCTTGAACAACGCTACGTTCCCTTCGGTCTTCAACTTCATGGCCCAGCCCGAGTACGAGTGGAACGCTGTAACGAAAGCCAACTTCCTCGTCAATCACAAAGCGACCCAGACCATGCCCCGCAAGGCTGCGCGTAAGATCTTCCAGTCCATCGTCGCCCCGCACAAGATGACGAGCGTGCAGGCAGG
>JBBPZT010000180.1:0-3391 GCA_038198625.1 Rubrobacterales bacterium | reverse complement strand
TACCAATGTAACGATAGCTTCGTTTCGACTCACGCTTGAGAACCAGCCGTTCAAGTCACCTTCTCCTTCACTCCCTGTACCGCGTTATCCTCGCACGGCTCCGCCAAGACTTCCAATTCCTGCATAAGGAGCCAAGGAGCCTCCCTCACCGGTTCGGCTAGCAGGGTCAGATCGCCGGGACGTTCATGGTCAAATAGAGCCTCGGCACGAGCATGCGCAACGCTTCCTGTGGCGTGATCTACTCATTGAGTGTCCCACACTTGTGCTTCCAGGATGTGCTCCGGTCCAAGCTCCCGCAAAGTCAGGTGGTGACGGGCAGTCTGGAGCAGCGCCTCCAACGGTATCAGGCCGACGAGTTCGGTGGATTCGACACGTGCTCCATATCTTCCGGCTTCAGCCCGGACGGCTTCGAGGGCTACCGGCAGCGGGGTGGCGCCGAGGTCCGTCAGATTCATAGAGACCTGGGCCTTGCCGCCCACGGATAGTCCCAGGGCTTTCACGCCGGGCAGTCCACCGTCGCGCTCCCGGACTTCGTGGGCGACGGCACGGGCGATCTCCACGTCGTCGGTGTCGAGGTAGGCGTTGAAGGCGACGAGAAACGGGCGGGCGCCGACAGCGACGGCCCCGAGTCGCGGGAAGAGTTCCGGCGAACCGTAGTCCGGTCTCCAGGAAGAATCGCCGGCTCGGGCGGCGAGGCCTTTATAGCCGCCGCTGCGAATATCGGCGAGGTTTCGCCGGTGTGGGGCGCTTGCCGCAGCTTCGTATAGGTAGACGGCGAAGCCTATAGCCCCGATCTCCTCTCCGGCTCTGCGGGCGAGCCGGGTAGCGTCTTTCAGGGTCGCGTTCTCCAGCGGGACGAAGGGAAGTACGTCGAGGGAGCCTATCCTGGGATGCACACCGGCCTGTTGGCGGAGGTCTATCTCGGAGGCGCAGGAACGGGCGAGTACGAGACAGGCTTCGAGAAGCGGTTCTTCTTCTCCGGCGAGCGTCAGGACGCTCCGGTTGTGATCCGGGTCCGAGTGGAGGCCGAGGATGCGGACCCCGGAAATGTTCCGTACCGGCTCGACGATGCGGGAGATTCTCCCTTCGTCTCGACCCTCACTGAAGTTCGGGACCGCCTCGAAGAGCCGGAGCATACCTTACGCGCCGCCGAGCGCTTCGTCGAGGTGAACCGCGGCGCTTATCAGGGAGAGATGGGTGAAAGCCTGAGGGAAGTTACCCAGGGCTTCGCCGCTACGGCCGATCTCCTCGGCGTAGAGCCCGAGATGGTTGGCGTAGGAGAACATCTTCTCCAGGGCGAGGCGGGCCTCATCGAGGCGTCCTGCCTTGGTGAGACACTCGACGAGCCAGAAGGAACAGATACTAAAGCTTCCCTCGGAGCCTTCGAGGCCGTCGGAAGCTGCTTCGCCGACCTGGTAGCGGTCCACGAGGGTGTCGTAGGTAAGCTCTTCCTGGATGCGGTCGAGGGTCGCCAGCCAGCGAGGGTCGGTCGGGCCAACAAACTTGACCAGCGGCATCAGGAGAAGCGAGGCGTCGAGGGCGTCGGCGCCGTAGTACTGGACGAAGCTGTCGCGCTTCGGGTTCCAGCCCTCTGCCATGACCTCCTCGTATATGGCGTCCCGCTCGGATCTCCAGCGTCCATTTCCAGCCGGCAAACCACGCTGGCGGGCGATGCGGCCCGCCCTTTCCAGCGCGACCCAACACATGACCTTCGAGGAGACGAAGTGGCGGCGACCGCCCCGGACTTCCCACATCCCCTCGTCAGGCAGGCGCCAGTTTTCGCTGAGCCAGTCCAGCACCCGGCGGAGGTTTTGCCAGACGTCGTAGTCGAGGGGGGCACCATACTTGTTGTACAGGTAGGCCGCATCGAGAACGGCGCCGTAGAGGTCTAGCTGGAGCTGCTCGTGGGCGGCGTTTCCGAGCCTTACCGGCTTCGAATCCCGATAGCCGGAGAGGTGATCCAGGACCGTCTCGCCGATCTTCTCGCGGCCGTCTATCCCGTAGAGTGGCTGCAATAGCCCGTCGCTGTCAGAGGCGCAGCGGTCGCGGAGCCAGCCCATGAAATTACCCGCCTCCTCGTCGAAACCGAGCGCTATCAAGGCGTACAGTGTAAAGCTGGCGTCCCTGAGCCAGGTGTAACGGTAATCCCAGTTCCTCTCACCCCCGACACTCTCGGGCAGGCCCATGGTCGGGGCGGCCACCAACGCGCCTGTTGGATCGTAGACCATAAGCTTCAGGATGAGGGCGCTGCGCCGGACCATCCCGCGCCACTGCCCGGAGTAGGTACATTTGGAGATCCAACGTCGCCAGTAATCCACCGTGCCCCGCAGAAGCTCCTGAAACCGCTCCTCCGAGAGCATCTCTCCCGGTTCGCCGTCGAGGTCGCCCTGTGACAGGACGAAGGTCGCCCGCTCACCTTCCTGGAGTTCGAACCTCGCCCCGGCAGCCTGATGGGCTCTCTCTTCGAGCTGCACGTTGGTCGCGAGGCCAAGAGCGTTGTCCTGCCCCTCGAAGACCGCTCCCGCCTTGCCGATGGAGACGGTGTGCTTCGCGCGGGCGTAGTCGAAGGCTGGACGACACTCTACGTCAAAGGTCAGCTTCCCCCGGATGACGTGAACGCTCCTCACCAGCCGATGGCGGTCTCCCTCCGCGGTGACTATCGGCATGAAGTCCAGTATCTCCGCGACCCCTTCCGGGGAGAGAAAGCGGGTCAGAAGGACGTTGGTATCCGGCAGATATAGTTGCTGGCTCCGCGCGTACTCGACAGGATGAAGTTTGAAGTGGCCGCCCTTCTCGTCATCGAGGATGGAGCAGAAGACGCTCGGGGCGTCGAAGGAAGGAAGGCACAACCAGTCTATCGTTCCCTCGGCGCCGACCAGCGCCGCCGTGTGAAGGTTGCCTATGATCCCGTGATCCTCTATCGGAAGATAGCCCACGCGCCTCCTCTTTCATTTCTGACCCAGTCGGAAAGCTTATCTGGCAACGAACCATTAGTATGCCATCAGTCGTCGCCGGTAGCTATATCCCTTCCGCGAGGTAACCGGCAGGTTTGCACACCGGACCGGGAGTCCGAGGGGCGAATTCTCAGGTAGAGAGAAAACAGCGGCTAGAGGAAGCAATCGCCCTTGCTTTTGATCCGTCACGGTAGCAATATACAGGATTAGAGTAATCGGCCTCAGGCTCCTCTAGCCACATAGGCCTCGTCCTCGGAAAAGAGGTAGTAGGGTGAGCTTGAGACGCACGGCGTTCGTGGTGAGCCTGGCGCTACTTTTGGCGGTTGGAACACTCGGCGGCCTGGGTTTGATTTCGGCATCCGCCAAGACTCCAGTCCAGGCAAACGACCTCACCGGCAGTTCCGGTAGAAGCACCATCTCCCTGGCGAAAAGGCTGC
>JBBPZT010000179.1:0-7852 GCA_038198625.1 Rubrobacterales bacterium | reverse complement strand
GGGAGCGCCCACAGGCCCACTGGATAGACGACCGTGGCGAGGAAGGAGTCTCCGGGGTTGGAGATCAGGCCGACCGTCACCACCTGTGCGAGGCTGATCACCACCGTGGCCGCCGATACTCCCGCCAGGATGAGCCCCATCGTTGCGAGGCCCCGACTCCACCCGCCGTTGGACGACGACAACCGGGCGTAAAGCCCGACGAGTCCGACCGCCAGCAGCAGAGAGCTCATGGTCCCCAGCAGGATCAGGATCTGAAAGAGGAACGGATCACCGGAGTTGAGGGACCAGCTGCCAAGCGTCGGCAGGAGGACCCAGAGCGCGGCTTCCAGCGCCCCTCCGGTGAGTAGGGCGAATCCACCGCTTCGAACCAGCTTTGGCCGGGACACCACAACCTCCTTCTTTACTCCCTCCATGAGCGTCTAAAAGCGTTTCATGGGAAGTTTCCACAACATCAGACCCGCCGCGGCGAAGGTCCCGATAATGACAGCGAGCCCGAGCAGCCAGCGTTTACTGTCTTTGAGACCCGAGAGCGAGGCGGCATTCGCAACCTCTCCGGGAGAGGCCTGCAAAGTCGCGAGACCGGCCGCTGAAACCGGACCTCTCCCCAACCTGTCCTTCAGGCCGCCGAAGAGATTGGATATCACCCGCAAGGGGGCCGCCGCTGAGGATTTGGAATCCGCCGGCGGGGAGGAGTCGAGAGCCAAACCGGAATCGACCCCGGACTTCGACCTGGAGGACGGAGAAGGTTTCTCAGAAGCGGGTTTGTTGCCCGACTCCAGCGCTACCTCCGGGCGATGCCGAGACCCGGCGCCAGGAGCCGACTCTACGCCCGGCCCGGCGGGGAGATTGGAGTCGGCCCGGCGGGGAGGTTCGGAAGCGGACGGGGTGGCGGAGCGAGTGGGTTGTTGCGCGTCGCCCGGACCAGGCTGCGGAGCCGAACCTGGTGCGGAGGGAGCGGATTGCTGTTGAACGGCACCCGGAGCGGGGGTTTGCTGGAAAGCGGGAACCGGGGTCTGCAGGGGTGTAGGGCCTTGAGCCTGCGGAGGCGTCGAGGCTGGAGCCGGTCCGGGCGAGGTCGGTGCGGGATCCGTCGGCTGGAGGACCGGATATGGGGCCGGCGAGGGAACAGGTTGGAGGGAAGGTCCGGGGGGCTCCTGTGGCGGAGGGGTAGGAGAAGGACCAGGCGTGGGAGAGGGATCTGGTCCCGGCTGGGGCGGTGGCAACACCCCGCCACCGTCGTTGCCGCCACCCCCACCGCCGTACTGATTCTGCTCGTTGGTCTGGGCTTTCGCCGCGGTGGGAAGAAGCAATCCGCAGATCGCAACGAGGCCCCCGATGAGAATCAGGGCCAGTGCGTATCGGCGTCCTGGGTTTGAAACTAGATCCGGCCTCGCCTTGGATGTGGTGCGAGAAAGCATGTCCTCCCCTTTTTCCGGGGGCGCCGTCTTTCTCTTTGGGAGGGGTCTCTGGAACTCCTCTGCTATTCGGCAACCTGGCTACCTCGGGCGAGGTCCTCGGTTTTGCGCCTCCGCCTCACGGCGAATTTGCCTTTATCGTAGCGCTCGTGCGCCCGCCTGGTCTTATACTTCTCGGTCAATTGTCCGAACAGGTCCATAGTGCACCAGGGTATACAGCGTGTCAACAGTTACAGGAGGAGTTTTTCTCGAACCGCGTGAATAAGTGTCCCGGTGCTTCCACAGTGCGAAGTGCGCTATTGGTAACGAGTTCATCTGACACTCTCCGGATCTCTAGTAACCTTATGGAACGTAAAGGCTTCCAGATCACAAACAGGAGGAACGATGATAGAAAACCCGGTCCGCTTTACCGTCTACTCGGACTACCTCTGACCGTGGTGCTTTAACGGGGCCGTGCGCCTCGAAAAGATAGCCGCCGAGTTCGAGGATACTGTCGAGGTCGTCTGGAAGAGCTTCATGCTGCGCCCTTCACCACATCCTCGCAGCCTGGAAGAGCACCGCGAGTACACCAGGAGTTGGCTGACGCCCGCCTCACAGCCGGAGTCCGGCCGGTTTACCGTCTGGGCCACTGAGAATCAGCCGCCCAGCCACAGCGTACCGGCGCTAGTCGCCGGAAAGGCCGCCGCCACCTTCGGGGACGAGGCGTTCCACGCGTTCCACCTAGAGGTCATGGAGGCGTACTTCAACGAGAACCGTACGATCTCCGACCCTGATGTCCTGGACGACGTCGCCGGACGCGCCGGGATACCGGCCGACGAGTTCCGTGAGAGGATCACAGAAGACGGACAGACCTTCGAAAACGAAGTCTTCGCCGAGCATACGGAGGCCGTCAGCATCGGGGTGAACGGCATCCCCTCGGTCGTGATCGACGACGCGCTGCTCGTACCCGGAGCGGTTGGCGCCGATGTCTACCGGCAAATAATAAAGGAACGCTTGGAGCTCAGGGAGAGCTAAAACCTGGAAGGAAGAGAGGCGTATTCCATATGGGATACGCCTCTCTCCGTCTATGGACGCCGCGAGAAGATGCTCTTTTAAGAGCTGTGTAGTTTCCTGGTCTCCGCCAGCGCCTCGCTGTAGCCGGAAGTCAGAGCCTGGTAGGCGTCCACCTCTTCGGCGACGTCTTCTTTGCCCTGCGCGCTGAAACGCTTTTTGAAGGCGACGGTGGTGAAGTAGACGCCCCGGTAGTAGGGGATCAACTGTTCCAGCGTCATCGCCGGGCGCTCGGGACGGACGCTCTGCTCGTTCGCCTCCTCACCCGAGACCCGAATCTCCGGCTCGCCGTCGAAAGAACCGTCCGTATCTTCCAGGTTGTCGAGGGCGGAGAAGATCTCCTCGTCTCCAGGACGGTCGGCGAAGTCGCTACCGGCGTAGAAGTAGTGGATCTCTCCGCCGCGGTCCAAGACTATTATGGTCGGTACCGCGATACCTTCATCGTCGTTCCAGATCCCGTAGCTCTTGGCGAGTTCTCCGCGCGCGTCACTCAGAAGAGGGAACGGAAGCCGTAGCTTCTCCCTCATCGACGTGTTGTGCTCCGGCGGGTCCACGCTAATAGCGGCAACCCGCGTGCCGCGCTTCTCGAACTCTTCGTACTCCCTGGCAAAGCTAACTAGCTGCCCGTTGCAGTACGGTCACCAATCGCCTCGGTAGAAGACTAGCATTACCGGCCCGTCCTTCAAGTGCCCGGAGAGATCCCAGGGCTCCCCCTTCTCATCCGGAAGCTCGAAAGCCGGGATCTTCATCCCTACCTTTATGTTCGCCATCTTCTATCTCCTGTCTCTAAGATCCTGCGATTCCACCTTATAGGAATACCGTACTGCGCTTTCGCCCAAACATCCGCCTTTCTTGACGATCCGGGAAACTGGAAAGATCGCTTTCGTAGTCCGAAACCTTGGGTTGGCTCCAGGGTGACATTGAGAAATACATAATAATATGTATGGTCCATGCACTGTGCTGTATGAGGTTTATCGTCATGTCATGCATGGGTCGGCGTATACTCTTTCATGAGGTTCCCTTACATTTCAGACCGGAGACGAAGCAAACAAATATGAGGATAGAGCAGGGGCCGTATCGAGGAGACGAGGTAGTGCTCGGACGTATCGTGGAGCCGTTTCGGAAGGCGTTCGAGAGGGCGGCGGTTGGAATGGCGCTCGTGGACCTCGAAGGCTATCCGCTTGAGACGAACCCTGCTCTCAGGGAGATGCTCGGCTACGGAGCGGGCGAGCTTCGCGGCATGGTCTTCACGGATTTTACCCACCCCGAGGATGCAACGGTAGACATGAGCCTCTACCGGGAACTTCTTGCCGGGGAGCGCGAATACTACCAGATGGAGAAGCGTTTCCTGAAAAAGGAAGGCGGGCTGATGTGGGGGCGGCTCACCGTCTCGCTCGTGCGGGAGGAGTCCGGTTTCCGGGAGGATGGTTCACCGGGCCGGCCGCTGTTCGCCGTCGGTCTCGTCGAAGACATAACCGCCCGCAAGGAAGCCGAGGAGGAGTTGCGTCTCAGGGAGCGGGCGATCACGGCCACCCACAACGGCATCATCGTCACCGATGCCCGCGCCGGAGACGACCCGATAGTCTACGTCAACCGTGGGTTCGAGCGGATCACCGGTTACTCGGCGGAGGAGGTCGTCGGGCACAACGCCCGGTTCTTGCAGGGCGGAGACCGCGACCAGCCCTCCCTCGACGAGTTGCATAAGGCCATCCGGGAGAACCGCGAGTGGTCGGGGATGTTCCGGAACTACCGCAAAGACGGCGCTGTTTTCTGGAACGAGCACAACGTCTCGCCGGTCTACGATGAAGAGGGACGGGTGGTCAACCATATCGGGGTGGTGAACGACGTTACCGAGCGCAAGAAGCTCGAAGACCAGTTGACGCACCGAGCCCTCCACGACCCGCTGACGAACCTGCCGAACCGGGTGTTGTTCGTGGACCGTCTCGGTCAGGCTCTGGCCCGCGGCGCAGGCGGAAGGCTCGACGGGCGGGTTGCGGTCCTGTTTATGGATCTGGACAACTTCAAATACGTCAACGATTCATTGGGCCACGAGGTCGGCGACCGGCTATTGGTCAAGTTGGCCGGGCGTATCCGGGAAGTCTTGCGCCCGGCGGACACCGTCTCCCGGCTCGGCGGCGACGAGTTCGCCGTCCTGCTGGAAGAGGTATCAGGGTCGGAGGAGGCGATCCGGGTGGCCGAGAGGATGGCGGATAAGTTGAAGACGCCTTTCATGCTTGGTGAGCCGCCCCAGGAGGTCTCCACGACCTTGAGCATGGGCATCGTCGTCGTCACGCCCGAGATCGAGGCGGCGTCCGGAGATGATGGGCCGAGGGACCTCTTGAGGTACGCGGATCTCGCGATGTACGAGGCGAAGCGGCAGGGGCGGTCGCGTCACGCCGTTTACGAAGGGTCGATGAGCCGGAAGGCCGAGGCCCGCCTGGCGTTGGATGGTGACCTCCGTCGCACGATAGACGGGACCGAGGGTAGGCTGCGGGTCTACTACCAGCCGCAGGTCTCCCTGGAGAGCGGTCTCACCGTCGGGCTCGAGGCGCTCGTCCGTTGGGAGAGCCCGGAGCGCGGGCTCGTCATGCCGGGGGCGTTTATCCCTTTCGCCGAGGAGACGAGCCTCATAGTAGAGCTCGGGGAACAAGTCTTACGGCAGGCCTGCCGGCAGGCGCGGGAGTGGCGGCGTCAGGGCCTGGGTCCGGTGCCGGTGTGGGTGAACCTCTCCTCGCTCCAGCTCCGCGAGCCGAACCTGCCGGCGCTGGTCTCGGAAGTGCTCCGCGAGACCGGCCTGTCAGCCGAAAGTATCGGCCTGGAGATCACCGAGAGCGTCCTCATGGAAGACGGCGCCGACAATATCGCGCGGCTCGAAAAACTCAAAAGCATAGGTGTAAAGCTCGCCATAGACGATTTCGGGACCGGTTATTCCTCCTTCTCTTATCTCAAGCGTCTGCCCGTGGACTACCTGAAGATGGACCGATCCTTTATCGACGGCCTCGGTCGTGACGCGGCTGATACGACTATAGTGTCCGCGATCCTCGGACTCGCGCGGGGGATGAAACTGGAGGTGATCGCCGAAGGCGTCGAGACCGACCGGCAGCTCGCGGAGCTCAAGGAACTCGGTTGCAAGATGGGCCAGGGATACTACTTCGCCCGTCCGCTGCCGGCTCGTTCCATCTCCGTCGGCCTGCCGGGAGACCTTCGAACCAACCTAGATCACCCCGACTCATATCCGCTGGCTGGCGTGGAATAAGGCCACCTCCCACGGTAGAGCGGTCACGGAAGGCGGCGAACCTCACTCGGGAGCGACACTCCCGACCTCGTCGGGTGCGCCGGCGCTGTTTGAGTTCGCTGGCACGGCGTCCGCAGGGTACTTCTTTGGACCCTTTGCGAGGATGCCTCGCGGGCTCACTTCAGGCGTTACGTTCTCGGTCTCGACACGGTTTTTGCCGAGCTCCTTGGCCCGATAGAGAGCTAGGTCGGAGCGCTTGACGAGCGCTCCCACGTTGTCTCCCGGGCGGTAGGTCGCCACGCCGAAGCTAGCCGAGAGGTTGACTCTCGTCTCGAAATCGTGGCGTTCGAGGGTGGTCCGGACTCGGTCCGCGAGTTGCCAGGCATCCTCGGCGGGCGTCTCCGGAGCCACGATAGTGAACTCCTCTCCTCCCCAACGGCCGAAACGGTCGCTCGCGCGCATGCAGGTCCCGATCACACGCGCCGTCCCGATCACACGCGCCGTCCCGATCACACGCGCCGTCTCGATCAGTACGGCGTCCCCGGCGTCGTGACCGAAGGTGTCGTTGAGCTGTTTGAAATCGTCCAGGTCGAACGTGATCAGGGACAGCGGCAGATCGTAGCGCTCGGCCCGCTCCGTCTCCTGCTCCAGTAATTCCTCTATCCGCCTGCGGTTCGAGACTCCCGTGAGGGAATCGGTTTGGGCGAGCAGCGCCATCTGATCTGCCCGGGCCCGGCTCTGGCGCAACTGGTCCTTCATCCTGGTAAAGAAGTAGAGCACCGCGATAAAAGAAGCCGAGGCTATGTAGAACTGCCCGAGCGACTGAAAACCCTCGAACGGGTCCCTCGAACCCTATGGTCGCCACGGCGTGTGGGAGCGAGAGGCAGATGGTGAGCGCGTACAGCAGCCCCGAACGCATCACCGCCCCCAGGCTCTCGTAAGCCAGGAAAACAAACAGTTGGACGAACGGGAACCAGAGGTAGAGGCTGACCAGCGACACCTGCTCCATCGGGCGTGGCAGCGGCGTGTAAAGAGCATAGAAAAAGACGCTCAACAGCACGACGCTGACACCTACGTACACCACCTCCCGCACAACCGCCACCCGCACTCGCCTACCGTGAAGTAGCCACGCCTGGGAAGCGAGTAGGACGATGGTCCCGTAGAAGATCCCCCGGGTAAAGCCCGAGATCGTGCCGATCAACTCGTTGGTCACGAGCGCCGAGACCACCCCGACGAGGCCCAGGAGTAGTACGATCACGTAAGTCTTGTGCTGGAGAACGTCTAAATCTTCCTTCCCACTCCTCACGAGCTCCCTCCGCAATGAACGTCTCCTCCCCTCACCCTCGTCAGGATACACAATTGTATGCAGTGTAACAATTCTTGACCCACGATAAACTACGCGAGAGACGTTTTTCTTGCAAAACTTCTCTGGCAGCCTGTGTTGGAACGCCGCATAACCCCAAGCCTCTATATATGTGGGGCTGTAAGCTGATCAGGTCTTCTCCTTCGGGCGTAAAACCGCAAGCTCGACGCTACGGCCGCGCTTCAGCCTGCTCCGCTCTCTTGCCGATCAGCTAGAGTCCAGCTCGCGCTTCTGGTACCCTTTCGTATGGCCCCAATGAGGCTCCGGCGACGTTTTTCGGACGTACTGCCATTGCGGCAATGATCCCGACGCTCTTGTAGGTTTTTCTCCAACGGATTGGAGGTCTGGGTACATGTCCGACACCCCTTATCACGCGCGTTCGCGCGTTGTGCCGTACGGGGCCCGCCGGGCCCTCCGGTATGCTGCTGATTGGCGACACATCGTGTTCTCCGTTCGCCGGTTCCAAACGTCTGGGGGAACAATTGCACCTATCAAACACGCCCGCGTCACCCAAACGGACTATTTATCCCGGATCGAGGGCTGAGTCACCACCTTGTCTGCTAGCGTCGCGCGTCCTCCGGCTTTCGCGGCATCGGCGCTCCCGAGCGGGCGCATCCCGTGCAGTTGGCGTCTCTTGCGGTGGTGATCCAGTCGTCCTCGTTTATCGGGCGACCGCAGTACGTTTGCTTCATCCCGGGCATCGCTACGTGCACCCTGCCGAGCCCGTTGGCCTGGCGAATGTTCATCTACGTCTTCGATAATACGCGGCCGGACGTTCCAAGTCGTTTC
>JBBPZT010000178.1:0-3961 GCA_038198625.1 Rubrobacterales bacterium | reverse complement strand
GGTCTCTAACCCGAGCCTTTGAAGGCTCTTGTCGACCGCATCCAGCAGAGACCTCGGGCTGAGGCGATACGGGAGCGGGGCGAACTTCGTGGCGATCACCGGAGTCCCCTCAAAGCCACCCTCGCCCAACAACTCTCCGATAATCTTCTCGGAGGCGCCGTTGCCGTAGATCTCAGCCGTGTCCAGGAGGGTTACGCCCTCTTCGAGGCTCGCCCTGAAGGCGTCACCCACGTCCTGTCGACCGTAGTCCTTGCCGTAGCCCCAGAGCCTCGTCGTGCCCCATGCCCAGGCGCCGATCTCGAGCGGCGGCCCCCTCAATCCTCCGCGCACAACTCCCGCGCGGCCGAGACAAGATCGTCGAGCGTCCTGATATTGGCGTGCAGTTGGGCTGGATCTTCTCCTACACATCCCAATACGTCGGCGACTGTCTCGCTGAAACGTTCCAGGCGACAAGCGAACGATTCGACGGCCCGGATCGAACCTTTCTCGTTTACGAAGTACCGTTCGTTCAAGGCGAACAGAACCTGTACGAGACAGGCCACACAACGGAACGCGCAGCCCGCCACGTAGAAAGTGTCGCCGCGTTGGGCGGGCTTTCGGGCGGTGTCGAGGGTGAAGCCGGCCTCCCACAACTTGTTCTGAATTATGGCTCTCTTCAGTGCGGGTGGATATTCCGCGACGAGCCTCTTCAGGCTGCTCAACTCGCCATCGTCGTAGAGGATCCTGTTGTAGTGGACTTCGCCGGGGTACGTGTGATTGTGGAACCCGTGCGGATGGCCCGGCTGGTAGTGGCAGGTCGGCTTCCCGGCGCGGCACTCCTCGAGTGCTCCGGCTACCTGGTCGAGGTCGCGGTAGAGCCAGTCGACACGGTGGCCTTCTATTTGGAGCCATCCGCCGCCGTTGATCCAGGGCCCCCAGTCCCCGAGATCGTTCACCAGATCCGGCAGGTGACGGTCATCCAACTCCCGGGCCAGCATGCGAAGCGCGTCAGTCGAGAGCGGATTACTGGGATGGTAGTAGATGCCGAGGTCTATGTCCGAGTCGGGGTGCGCCTCCCCTCGTGCCCACGAGCCGCCGAGGGCGACGGCGGCGACACCTTCGATCTCCTTGAGCCGGGCGGCGATCCTCACGGCCAATTCCATCTCGGCGGCCGGCATTACGGCCATCTAGACTGGTATCTGGGCCACGGCTTGATCTATCTCTTCCTCGGAGTGCTCTAAGTCCACCAGGTTTCCAGCCAGGTACTGTTCGTAGGCGGCGAGGTCGAAGTGACCGTGGCCGCAGAGGTTGAAGAGGATCACGCGTTTCTCCCCGGCCTCTTTCGCCTCCAGAGCCAGGTCCATGGTCGCCTTTATGGCGTGGTTCACTTCCGGGGCCGGTAGTATTCCCTCGACCCCGGCAAACGTCACCCCAGCCTCGAAGGTTGCGTTCTGAGCATAGGCTCGGGCCTCGACCAACTCCTCGTCCACGAGCGCCGAGAGGATCGGCGACTCGCCATGGTAACGCAGTCCTCCGGCGTGGATGCCCGCCGGTACGAAGGAGTGACCCAGGGTGTACATCTTCATCATCGGTGTCATCCCGGCGGCGTCCCCGAAGTCGTAGGTGAACCTGCCCCGCGTCAGCGTCGGACAGGACGCCGGCTCCACGGCCACCAGACGCGTGTCGCGCCCACCTTTGAGGTTCTCGCGCAGGAACGGGAAGGCGATGCCGCCGAAGTTCGAGCCGCCCCCGGCGCAACCGACGACGATGTCCGGGTACTCACCAGCGAGGTCCATCTGCTCTATGGCCTCCTGCCCGATGACGGTCTGGTGCAGGAGGACGTGATTCAGCACGCTGCCCAAAGAGTACTTCACGTCCTCCCCGGATACCGCGTCCTCGACCGCCTCGCTGATCGCGATGCCGAGAGAACCTGGAGAGTCAGGGTGCTCTTCGAGGATAGACCGGCCCGCTTTAGTAAGGTCGGTTGGGCTCGCGTAAACCTCCGCGCCGTAGGTCTGCATCATGAGGCGCCGGTAGGGTTTCTGGTCGTAGCTGACACGCACCATGTAGACCGTGCAGTCGAGGTCCATCTGGCGGCAGGCGAAGGAGAGTGCCGAGCCCCACTGCCCTGCTCCCGTCTCGGTTGTGAGCCGCCGGACGCTTTCCTCACGGTTGTAGTAGGCCTGGGGTACGGCGGTGTTCGTCTTGTGGCTCCCGGATGGGCTCGTACCCTCGTACTTGTAGTAGATGTGGGCCGGGGTGTCGAGGAACTTTTCGAGGCGACGGGCGCGAAACAGCGGCGTCGGACGCCAGAGGCTGTAGATCTCACGCACCTCTTCCGGGATAGCCACGCGGGGCTCGGCTGTGACCTCCTGCCCGATAATGCTCTCCGGGAAGATCGGGGCGAACGCCTCCGGAGGCGCCGGCTCGCGGGTCGCCGGGTCGAGCGGCGGCTCCAGACCAAACGGCAGGTCCTGGACGACGTTGTACCAACTCTCGGGGATGCGGTCGTCGCCGAGGACGAACTTCGTTGGCTCCACTCAAAATCTCCGGTTTCTAAAGGCCTGCTTCAGGCTAGCTTCGCTTCGGACCACCAGCTTACAGCTTCCGGCGACTTCCTACCCGTCGCGGCGGATCAACCGAGATGGTGGTCCAGGAAGGCGGCTATCTTGGGGTAGGCATCCAGGCGGTTCTTGAGCTTGGCGAGACCATGACCCTCGTCTTCGTAGAGCAGGTACTCGACCGCGCCGCCGTTCTTCTTTACGCGCTCCACTATCTGCTCGGCTTCTCCGACCGGCACGCGGGGGTCGTTCTTGCCGTGAATCACCATGAGCGGTGCCGTTATGGTCTCAGCCTTGTGTATCGGGCTGATCGACTCAAGGAACTCGCGGTTCTTCTCCAGGGATCCATACTCGGGCTCTCTCAAGGCCCGCCGGTAACTGCCGGTATTCTCCAGGAAGGTGACCATGTTGGCGATCCCGACGATATCTACCCCGGCGCTCCACAACTCCGGGTACTCCGTGAGGGCAGCCAAGACCATGAAGCCCCCGTAGGAACCACCCATCACGGCGATCTGCTCGTGTCCCGCTCCCCTGAGCCAGTGCGCCGCGTGCGCCAGGTCCCTGACCGAGTCCATCCGCAACTCCACGTCGTCGAGGTGGGTGTAATCCTTACCGTACCCGGTCGAGCCGCGCACGTTCGGGGAGAATACGGCGTATCCTCGGTGTAGGAGGTATTGGGTTACAGGCGCGAATAGCGGCCGCGACTGGCCTTCCGGTCCACCATGGACATTGACGATGACGGGAACATTCCCGGAAGAAGCCTCCGGCTCATAGAAGAGGGCCGGTATCTCGCGCCCGTCGAAGGTCGGATAGTGAACAACCCTGGGACGGCGGAAGGTGGCGCGTGGTATTCCGGCTGTCGAGGAGTGGGTGAGGCGGCGCGGCTCCCCATCCGGCAGGTCCACGACCCATACATCCGTGTTGTTGTCCGGTCCAGCCATAGTGTAGGCAAGCTTCCGGGAGTCTGGTGAGAACTCGAAATCCCCGAGGACGCCACCCGGTATCTCCAGGTCCGGCATGCGCCGGCCGTTGCCGTTGAAAAGCATCAGGTCCGAGTATCCTTCCACGTTGCGTCCTGCCAGTAGGAAACGGCCGTCCCCGGACAACTCCACGCTCTCGACATCCCAATCGTCAGGTGTGAGGTATCTGAGATCCAGGGTGGAAAAGTCGAGGTGCGCGAGCCGCGAGAAGTCCCCATCCCTGTCGGTCGCCAGATATGCTCCGCTCCCATCCGGCGTGATGTTGACGCTAGAGAAGAGCGCTTCGTCCTCGTGGGGTGTCAGTAGCGTGGCCTCGCCGGTGGCGAGATCGAGACGGTACAGCTCGTTGTCCAGGTTGGAGCGGTAGCGGGCGACGATCAGGTAAGAGCCGTCCGGCCCCCAGTCCACGACCCCGTGGTACCCGGAGACTTCCCAGACCAT
>JBBPZT010000177.1:0-16721 GCA_038198625.1 Rubrobacterales bacterium | reverse complement strand
GCTCGCCGGAGGCTTCGGGATCACCGCGCCGTTCTGGTTCTCCTTCTTCGTAGTGTCGGTCCTGGCCCTCCTGATCTGGCGCACCCTGAACAACAAGACTATGAAAACAGCCCGCGAGAAGACGGACGCCGGGCTCTAACATCGTCCAGGGATTAGAATTGTCGAGCGTAGAATTTCAGGGAAAGTTCCATACTCAGGAAAGGTGAGGGCTTGAACGTAACGGATGAAGTCCTGGTGCAAAAGAACGTCCCGGCCACGATGCGTGACGGCACGACGCTGATGACGAACGTGTATCGTCCCGGCGGCGAGGCGGCAGGCGGCGAGTATCCGGTTTTGCTGACACGGCTGCCCTACGGAAAGGACCTGCCCCTCGGAACAGCATACCTGGACCCGGTTCGGGCAGCCCAGAGCGGCTACGTCGTCGTGGTGCAGGACGTGCGGGGACGCTACGCCTCGGAGGGCGGATGGAACCCCTCGGTCAACGAGTTCGAGGACGGCTACGACACAGTGGAATGGGCGGCGAAGCTTCCCGGTTCAAACGGCAACGTCGGGATGTACGGACTTTCCTACTTCGGGATGACCCAGTGGCAGGCCGCCGTGATGCAACCGCCGTCGCTCAAGAGCCTCGCGCCGGGTATAACCTGGGGCAACTACTTGAACGGGTCCCAGATCCGGGGCGGCGTCAGAGAACTCGGCCTCCGATTCTACTGGTCCGAGGCGATACTCGCCCCCGATACTCTCATCCGCAAGTATCGCGAAGACCCGGCCCAACTCCAGCAGCAACTCCCGGCCCTCGTTAACGTCATAGACAACATTCCGGAGAAGTACGCTACCCTGCCGCTTGAGAAGCTGCCTGATCCGGCCGGTATCGTACCGTACATGTTCGACGCGCTCGGGCACGACGTCACGAGCGACATCTGGGGCTACCTCAACATTGACGGCCGCTACGACAAGGTCGGGGTGCCGACCTTCCACATCGGAGGCTGGTACGACATCTTTACCGGAGAGACCATCAGACAGTACGAGGCCATGAAAGAGAAGGCTTCGCGCGAGGGCACGACTCCCCCGCGGCTGTTGATGGGGCCGTGGACCCACGGGGATTTCGGGAGCACCGTCGGCGATCTCGACTTCGGCTTCGCCTCCTCCGGGTTTTTCCTCAACTACCGGGGCGACCTGACCGACTATAATCTCTGTTGGTTCGACGCTACCCTGAAAGGCGACGAGGATGCCCTCGCCGGGCGGCCAACGGTCGAGGTCTTCGTGATGGGTGAGAACCGCTGGCGCGGCTACGATGAGTGGCCCGTCCCCGGCTCCCGCGAAGAGAGATGGTACCTGCGCGGCGGCGACACTCTCTCCAGGGAAGAGCCGGCCGAGGTCGGCGAGTCCTACGACGAGTACGTCTACGATCCGCAAGACCCCGTGCCGACCATCGGCGGCTCGCTCCTGATGCCCGCCGTCTATGGGTCCGGCGCGCGCGACCAGCGGCCCAACGAGGAGCGCCAGGACGTACTCGTCTACACGGGTGAGCCGTTCGAGGAAAACTACACGGCTCTCGGGGCGGTAAACGCCACGCTGTACGCAGCCTCCTCCGCCCCAGACACGGACTTCGTCGCCCGACTCGTAGACGTGTACCCGGACGGTCGGGCAATAGGAGTGACCGACGGAATCATCAGGGCCAGCGCCCGCGAGAGCTACCCGGCGCCCGGCGTCATACAACCCGTCGAGCGGAGCCCCATACAGCCGGAGGAGGTCTACGAATATACGATAGACTTGTGGGCCACCGGTATCACCTTTCTGCCCGGCCACCGGCTGCGGGTTGAGGTCACTTCCAGTTCCTTTCCCCGCTGGGACCGGAACCTCAACACCGGCGAAGACACCGCCGACTCCTCCCGCTCCGAGGTCGCCCGCCAACGCATCTTCCACGACCCGGGGCATGCAAGCCACGTTACACTTACGATCGTAGACGACTGAATAAGGAGCCTCCATGTCAGAAGCGGTGATCCTCGAAGCCGTAAGAACCCCGTTTGGGCGGCAGGGCGGCGCCCTGCGTAATGTTCGTCCAGACACGCTGCTCGCCCACGCACTCGCCGGGCTTGTGGATAGGTCCGGCATAGACCCGGAGAAGGTAGAGGATGTGGTGACCGGGTGCGTCACCCAGAGCGGGGAGCAGGGGGCGAATGTCGGGCGTCTGGCAACCCTGCTTGCGGGGTTCCCGGTAACCGTTCCGGCCGTCACGCTCAACCGGATGTGCGGCTCCAGCCAGCAGGCCGTACACTTCGCCGCCCAAGCTATCGCCGCCGGAGACATGGACTACGCGATAGGGTGCGGTGTCGAGAGCATGACGCGCGCCCCGATGTTCAGCGACATAGGTGGGGGCTTCGGTGGTTTGAACCCGGACTTGCTGGCGAAGCAGGAGTTGATCCACCAGGGTGAGAGCGCCGAACGGATAGCGGACCGGTGGAGCGTCTCGCGTGAGAGCGCCGATGCTCTCTCCGCCGAGAGCCACCGCCGCGCCAGCGAAGCGGCCCGCGAGGGCGTAAACGCCGAGATACTGCCGACTCCCGGCCTCGACGCGGAGGGCAACCCCGTCGAACTGACGAGCGACGAGGGCATCCGCGGCGTCGTCGACCCGGAGAAAATGGCCGCTTTGAAGACAGTCTTCCGTCCCGGAGGAGACGGCATCGTGACAGCCGGTAACGCCTCCCAGATCTCCGACGGCGCCTCCGCCGTGCTCGTGGGCGACCGGGAGACGGCGGAAGCCGACGGCTTTGAGCCCCGCGCCCGTTTCCTGGCCCGTGTAGCCGTCGGTGACGACCCCACGATGCAGCTCACAGGCGTCATCCCGGCGACGCGGCTCGCGCTCAAGAAGGCGGACCTGAGCATCCAGGACCTCGATTGGATCGAGATAAACGAAGCCTTCGCGACCGTCGTCCTTTCCTGGGCCGACGACCTGAAACCCGACATGGACCGGGTCAACCCCTGGGGCGGCGCGATCTCCCACGGCCATCCTTTGGGCGCAACCGGCGCGGGGCTCATGGCAAAGATGCTCTCCGGCCTCGAAGCGACCGGCGGAAAGCTCGGGCTCCAGGTCATGTGCATCGGACACGGCATGTCCACCGCCACGATAATCGAGCTTATATAGAGAGTTTTTCAGAAAGTAAACGGGATCCGCTTTTCTCCGGAAATTCTTCGTTTTTCGGTTAAAGTTTCGGACGTAGCAGTCTATAACCCTCGAATAGGGATTGACCGTCCCTTCCCGTCAGAGGGGCCGGAGGATATTTTTCCGGCCCCTCATCTTTTCGTTGAGGAATAGGGCTTGAAGTCTTTCGGGATGCGACACGGCTTACCGCTCGCGAGGTCCACGCATCCGTGGCGGGTGCTGCCGGTGACGAGGATGGCGCCGTCCCGGAGTATCGTGTACCTGAAGTGGAATGAGGCTTTACCGAGGTCCGTGAGTTCTGCCTGGAGCGTCAGTTCGTCGTCAAAATAGGCTGCTTTCTTGTAACGGATCAGAGCTTCGACCACTACGAAGCCGTAGCCTCGCTTTTCGAACTCTTTGTAGGAAAGCCCGGCGGCGCGCAGCCACTCGACACGGCCCACCTCGAAATAGGAGAGGTAGGCCGCGTTGTTCACGATGCCCTGTGCGTCCGTTTCCGAGTAACGGACGCGAAGCTTTACTTTGTGGATCAGTGTCCCTGGAACTCCGGCTTGCGGCGCTCGACAAAGGCGCCCATACCTTCTTTGGCATCCCCGGTGGCGAAGAGGAGGGCGAACTGGTCGGCCTCGTACTCCAGGCCGCTGATGAGGTCCACGTCAAGCGCCCGGTTCGCGGCGGATTTGGCGTGTCGTACGGCGATCGGGCCATTGGCGGAGATCTCCGCGGCGATCTCTCCAGCGACTGTCAGGGCTTCACCCTGGGGCACGACGCGGTTGACGAGCCCGATCTGACGTGCCTCCTCCGCGCCTATGCGTCGACCGGTGAAGATAAGCTCCTTGGCGAGCGCCGGTCCGATCAGACGCGGCAGCCGCTGGGTCCCACCCATGCCCGGCAGAATGCCCAAAGAGACCTCCGGGAAGCCGAATAGGGCGTTATCCGAGGCTACGCGAATGTCACAGGCGAGCGCTATCTCGCAACCGCCACCCAGGGCGAAACCGTTGACGGCTGCTATGGTCGGGACGGGACTCTTGTCCAACAGGGCCATGGCGGCGTGCCCGATCTCCGCGAAGCGTTTCGCATCAATGGGGTCCATCGTGCTCATCGCGGCTATGTCCGCACCAGCGACGAACGACTTCTCCCCCGCCCCGGTCACGATGATCGCGCGCGGTCCCTCGGCCTCCAGATCCAGGAGGGCCTGCCCGATCTCCTCCACAACCTGCGGGTCGAGAGCGTTGAGCTTCTCCTGACGGTCTATTGTAAGGGTGGCGACCCCACCATCTTGCTCGACCTTGACGTAATCCAAAGCAGTCTCCTTGATTGGTAGCATTTCAGCTTGTCAGCACTTCAGCCGGTCAGCATTTCAAATCCCTGTGACATGGTACTCTCGCGTGCCTCGCGCTGCCGGGCCGGGAATGTTGCCTTACGCACGGCGACGCTACTTCCCTGCGTCCACACCCATGTATTTCCTGGCTAACCTGCTGAAAGCCGCCGGAGACGGCGCGCTGACTGGCTGATCAGCTTTTCAGCTCCTCGCCGGCACGGACTTACGAACGTACTCTACAGCTTTTGCGGTGGGCGTTCCGGGGGTGAAGATCTCCCCTACCCCGGCCTCCTTCAGCTTCACGATGTCCTGTTTCGGGATCGTGCCGCCGCAGAAGACGAGGATGTCCTCCGCATCGTTCTCCTTGAGGAGGTCCACTATCTTCGGCACCAGCGTCATGTGGGCGCCGGAGAGGATGGAGATGCCGATGGCGTCGGCGTCCTCCTGGATCGCCGCTTCAACCACCTGATCAGGGGTCTGGTGAAGGCCGGTGTAGATGACCTCCATCCCGGCGTCGCGCAGCGCGCGGGCGATGATCTTCGCCCCCCGGTCGTGGCCGTCGAGGCCGACCTTCGCAACCACCACCCTTATAGTGCGTTCCATAATGTTTCTATTTTAACCTGCCCTGAGGCCCGACGCTCTACTGGCCCGAGGATGAAGACCCGCGCCGGGAGCGAAAATGTTCCCCGAGGCCGGATTCCGGGCCGCTCAACAGGAACAGGACTATCTCCACGGCGAGCGAGACCACCAGCATCGCTACCAAAACCAGCACTGTAAGCGGCTCGGTCGTAAACGTGTAGTACACGACGGCCACGAACGCTACCAGGCACAGCAGTACGCCGAGCAGAGCAAGGACGGCGGAGCTATTGGCCTCCCGGCGCAGCTTGTAGTTGGCGTAGTTCACCGCCGCGAAGACGATCAGGAAAGCAGTGCTACCCATGGTGCTTATGCTCTCCAGGTTGGCGACGTTGACCAGCACGATGGTCCCGAGCCCGGTCGCCAGGAGTCCCACGATGGGCTTGTTCCACACGTTGCGCCCGAACTCGCTCGGCAGCTCCCCTTGCTGGGCGATGACAAACGTGAACTTCGCCGCCCCGTAGAGGGTGGAGTTGATGGCTGAGGCCGTCGAGATGGCGGCGGTTATCGCGATCACGGTGAACCCGATGGGCCCCAGGAAAGGACGGGTCGCGGCGGCCAGGGCGTACTCTTTGTACTTGGCGATGTCCGCAGGCGCCAGGTTCCCGACGGCGACCAGGGCCACCAGCACGTAGAGCGCTATTACGAAAACCACGCAAAAGTAGTAGGCGCGGGGCAGGTTCTTTTGAGGTTCGGAGATGTCCTCTGCGGCGTTGGCTATAAGCTCGAAGCCCTCGTAGGCCAGGAAGATCAGGACCCCCGCGAAGACGATGGTACCGAAGCCGGTGAAGGCGCTCGGGGAGATTCGGGCCGTATCGACGAAGAACAGCCCCGAGACGACAAAGAAGATCAGGACAGCCAGCTTGAAGTAGACTAGGTAGGCTTCGACCTTCCCGACTATGGCCCCCCCGACGACGTTGAGCGCCACGAAGCCTATGATGACGGCGGTTGAGATCAGGTGCCGCAAGAGGCTTCCACCTTGCTGGCCGAAAAGTGAAGCGGTGTAAGAGCCGAAGGCGTAAGCGTAGAGGGCGAGCATTACGAAATAACCGAGCCATAACAACACGTTGAGCGTTCCGGCGGTCACCGGGACGCCGAAAGCTTCGTTCAGAAACGTCGAGGTGCCTCCGCGCGAAGGGTAGCGTACAGAGAGTTTGGCGTAAGAATAGGCTGTGACAAGCGCCACGAATCCGCCGACGAAGAAGCTCACCCAGGCTCCACCGCCCGCGACCTGAACAGTAAGCCCGAGCACGGAGAAGATCCCACCACCGACCATGCCCCCGATGCCGATGGCGACCGCCTCCACCAATCCAATCCGGCCACGTTCGGGGCGGTTGTTGCTATCGTTGTTCGCAGCCTGGCTCATGCTCTCTTCTCAGTTGTAAGTTCGCGAAACACGGGCCGCAGTGTAACATTTCGGATCTTCTACCATCTGGACTCTCATACCAACCGTGAAAGTAGAGATTCTCATGGCCCAGCCCACCGCGTAGGATGAGAAGTATTGTAGGAACCCTCTAGCGCGACGCCTCCGGGACCTGGGTTTCCCCGGAGGAGAAGATCTTACCGGGATTCAGGATGCCGTTCGGGTCGGCGACCTCTTTTATAGCGCGCATGAACGCCAGCGAGTCGCCGTGCTCTTCCTGGAGATGCCCTACTTTCCCGAAACCGATGCCGTGTTCCCCGGTGCAGGTGCCGCCGCGCGCCAGGGCGTAGGCGACTATCTCCGCGTTGACGGCCTCGGCTTTTTCGAGATCGGCGGCGTCTTCCGGGTCGACCGGGAAAATGGCGTGGTAGTTACCGTCGCCTACGTGGCCGAGTATGGCTCCGTCGAGGCCGTGCGAAGCGATCGTATCCCTCGCCTCGCGCAAGGCATCAGGCAGGTCGGAGATAGGAACGCACACGTCGGTCGTCATCGGCTTTTTGTCCGGGTTTAGACGGCCTACGGCCAGCCCCGCCTCGTGGCGCGCCTCCCACAGTTTTTCCCTTGCAGCCTCGTCCGCCTCGAACTCGAACTCACCGGCCTCTTCCTTACCGGAGATCCGGCGAGCCAGGTCCAGGTCGTGCCCGACTGATACCTCGGATCCACTGAACTCCAGGAATAACGTCGGGGACACAGCGTAGTCAGTACCCTTATAGGCATTTACTGCTTCCATGGTACGCGCGTCCACCAGTTCGACGCGGCCGATCTGCATCCCGGAGCGGACCATCGAAACGGCCGCCCGCCCCGCCCGCTCGATGTCTGGGAAGATCACCCGCGCGGCGAGGATATGCTCCGGGACTGACTCCAGCTTCAGCGTGATCTCCGTAAATACTCCCAGAGTGCCTTCGGAGCCGACGAAGAGCGCGGTCGTGTTGTACCCGGCGGAGGACTTCATCGACATCCCGCCGGTCCGCATCACCCTGCCGCCGGCCAGCACCACCTCCAGGCCCAGCACCCGCTCCCGCATCGCGCCGTAACGCACGGCGTTGGTGCCGCTGGCGTTGGTAGCGGCCATCCCTCCCAGAGAGGCGTCCCAGCCGGGATCTACCGGGAAGAACAGACCATGTTCCCTGAGTGCGGCGTTCAGTTGTTCGCGTGTCACGCCGGGTTGGGCCCTGACAATAAAGTCGTCGGGGCGAAGCTCCAGGATCTCGTCCATCAGCCGGAAGTCGAGGCTGATGCCGCCGTGCAGCGGGATGGTGTGTCCCTCCAGGCTGCTTCCCGCGCCGTAGGGCACGAGCGGGACGCCCCGCTCGTCAGCGAAATGCAGCAGCCCGACGACTTCCTCGCGGTTTTTTGGGAAGACGACGGCGTCCGGCGAATGTGGCGCGTGATAGGTGAAGACCGGTCGGCCGTGACGTTCGAGCTCCTCCCCGGACGTTACGATCCGGTCCGCCTCCGGTATGAGACCCTCTAACTCGGCGGCCAGGTCCACAGCGCCTCCTAATCTGTCGCGACGGGGTTCGTTAGAGTCCCGAGGCCTTCTATCTCTATGCTCACCTCGTCCCCATCCTTCATGAAGAGTTGAGGGTCGCGCGCCATCCCGACGCCCGGCGGCGTGCCGGTGATGATGATGTCGCCTGGCTCCAGCGTCATGCCCTTGCTCAGAAAAGAGACCAGCTCGGAGACCGGGAAGATCATCTTCGAGGTCGTCCCGTCCTGCACCGTCTCGCCGTTCAGAACGGCCTTTACCGAGAGGTTCTGCGGGTCCGGCACCTCGTCACGGGTTGCGATGTATGGGCCTATCGGGCAGAAGGTGTCGAGAGACTTGCTCCGGGTCCACTGGCCACCCTCCGAGAACTGCAGATCTCTCGAAGACACGTCGTTCGCGTTCGTGTACCCAAAGACGTGGTCCATCGCCTCGTCTTCGGAGACGTTGCGGGCAGCCTTCCCGATAACGACGGCGAGCTCCGCCTCGTAATCCACCTTCTCGGTAATGGGCGGTATCCGGATCGGATCTCCAGGCCCGATGATGGTGTTCGGGTATTTGGCGAAAACTATTGGTTTCTCGGGTATATCCGCGCCCGTCTCGGCAGCGTGATCCTCGTAATTGAGGCCGATGGCGATAACCTTACCGGGACTTTCTATCGGGGCATGGATATGCGCCTCGGAGAGGGGAACGACATCCTCACCCGGCTCTGCATTCCCTCCGCGCTCGATAAAATCCAGCATGCTCTCGTGACCAAGTGGTCGGATCTCCTCACCCTCGATCGCCCCGACACGCGCGTCTCCACCGTCCGTCGAATAAGTAACCAGCTTCAACTCGTCTCCTCTCCTAGCATTCCATCAGACCAGCGGGAACATCTTAGCAGCAGCCGGACGCCCTCCGCTCCGCACGGCCTCAAGGCTGGAGTCGGTCTATCTTCCATCCACCATTTGGGTGAGTGTAGAGGAGACGGTCGTGCAAGCGGTTCTCGCGACCCTGCCAGAACTCGAATGACTCCAGCTCGACCCGGTATCCGCCCCAGAACGGCGGGCGTGGTATCTCGCGCCCCTCGTACTCCGCCTCAAGCTCCCGGACACGTCTCTCCAGGACTTCCCGACTTTCGACCGGCCGGCTCTGTTTGGAGACCCATGCGCCTATGTGTCCGCCGCGAGGGCGACTGCGGAAGTATGTATCGGACTCCTCCTCGGAGATGCGGCCTGCTCGTCCTTCTACTCTTACCTGACGCTGCAACTCGCCCCAGTAGAAGAGGAGGGCGCACTGCGGGTTCGTTTCCAGTTCGCGCCCCTTGCGCCCTTCATAGTTCGTGTGGAAGACGAAGCCTCGCTCATCGAAACTCTTTAGGAGAACGACGCGACCCGACGGCTTGCCATCTGGGGTAGCGGTGACGATAGTCATGGCGTTTGGCTCGTGGAGACCGGACGAAAGCGCCTCGTCAAGCCAGCGGCGAAACTGCTCTATCGGGTCCTGACTGACATCTTCCTCGGTAAGCCGGGCATAAGTGTACTCTTGTCGAAGCTTTTGAAGATCAGAGGCATCCAATAACCTACCAGCCCCACGTTCCAGGGGCGCCCTTGAACGGGCCGACTATCTCCGGCGTGATCCAACCACCGTAGAAATCCCCCTCTTGCGCCTCGACTTTCTCCCCACCGACCCAACATCCGTCCATCCGCGACGGATAAAAGGCGACGTAGTCTTTTAGCTCCGCGAAGGAGCTCACCGGGTCCGGGTAATACCATCCGGCTCGCTCCGCGACCTTCCCGTCGCCGACGACATCGTAGTAGCGGGCCTGCCCTTTCCACTCGCAGAGGGACCTGCCGCCCGTGAATCTCAGGTACTCCATCCGGATATCTTCCGGGGGGATGTAGTAGACGGGCGGGTGGCTCGTCTCTAGCACCCGTTTGGCGCGGGCCGTGTAGGCGATGGTGACACCGTCAAAGACTACTTTTACGCGCTTTTCGGAGTCTTCCATCCTCGGTGGGCGCGGGTAGTCCCAGACGGACTCCTGCCCCGGACCGGGCTCTACACGTTGACGAAACATCAGGACCTCCTCTGGATCTCATCCACGGAGAAGATTATATAAAACCGCTCCTGGAGAGTATGTCCGAGCGCCCACAATACGGGAGGCTATCCGCGTTCGTCGAGGAGTCCGGCCAGGTACTCAGCCGGGTGGATGGCGTAGGTATCAGCCCCCCCAGAGATCTGCTCCCGGCAAGATGTCCCTGGAGCGACTACTACCCGCCCATCTGCCGAAGCCCCCCTGACAGCCGGAAACAGCTTCCTCTCGCCCATCTTCATCGAGACCTCGTAATGTCCCTTCTCGTACCCGAAGAGACCCGCCATCCCGCAACACCCGGAGTCAACGACCTCTACCTCAGTACCAGACGCGAGAGACAAAGCCTCCTCGGTCGGCTTCGTCCCGACCAGCGCCTTCTGGTGGCAATGGCCGTGGAGCAATAACGGAGAACCTTCTCTGAGCGGTAGTTCCGTCTCATCGCCAACCGCCTCCAGCAGCGCCTCTTCGAAGAGGCGCGTGGCTTCCGCAAGCTTCTTTACCCGCTCGTCTCCGGGCAAGAGCTTCTCATAATCATCGCGCATGGTCAGGATGCAACTCGGCTCAAGACCGACCAGTGGGACACCGCGCTCGATGAGCGGATATAGCAGATCCAGGTTTCGTTTGGCGTTCTTCCGGGCTTCGTCCACGAGCCCTTCGGAGAGCATCGGTCGTCCGCAACAGACGACCTTCGGCAAGTGGACACGCGTCCCCGCGGCGGCGAAGAGACGCACCATCCCCTCCCCTACCTCCGGGCGCTGGTACTCGTTCCAGGTGTCGTTAAAGAGGGCGACCTCGGCCGGTCCTTCACCTTGTGGTAGATCCGGGAACCGTTTGGAGAAAGTCCTGGTCGTCACCTTCGGCAGCGGACGGCGCGGCTCTATACCGAAGAGGGCGGCGGCGCGGCGGGCGAGCTTCGTACCCGCAACGCCGTTGTAGAAGCCGGGTGTCAGGGCGGCGAGAGCGAGTTGCTTCCGGATGTGTCCGGCAGCCTTCTGCCTTACCGAGAAGCCGTGCTTTTTGCCTGACTGGTAGAGAACCTCTGTTTTCATGGACGCCACGTCTACCTGGGAGGGACACTCGCTCTTGCAAGCCTTGCACCCGACGCAGAGGTCCATTACCTCCCGCATCCTGCTTCCGGTCATCTCCTCGGGCGGAAGGGTACCGTCGAGGACGGAGCGGAGCATGTTCGCCCTTGCGCGCGTAGTATCCTGCTCGTCCAGGGTAGCCATGTATGAGGGACACATCGTGCCGCCGTTCTTTTTGCGGCAGAAGCCCGAGCCGTTGCAAAGCTCTACCGCCTTCGCGAACCCGCCCTGCCCGGAGAAGTCGAGGCCGGTTGCCAGTGGCAGCGTCTTGTGACCGGGTCCGATGCGAAGCTGGGTGTCCATCCTGGAGGCATCAACGATGACGCCGGGGTTCAATATGCCCTCCGGGTCGAAGAGTTGTTTGACCTCTTTGAAGGCGCGCACTATCTCGGGGCCGTACATCTTCTGTAGAAACTCCGAGCGAGAGAGGCCGTCGCCGTGCTCGCCTGAGATCGAACCACCAAGTTCCACGACGAGGTCCGCGACCTCCTCACCTATCTCGCGCATGCTCCGCACGCCTTCTTGCTTTCGGGTATCGATCGCCGGTCGGACGTGTAGCGTGCCCACGCTTGCGTGTCCGTAGAAGCAGGCCCAGGTATCGTGACGGCCAAGTATCTCCTCGAAGCGATCCGTAAACTCCTCCAGCCGGTCTGCCGGAACAGCGGCGTCCTCCACAAAAGCAACCGGCTTCGCCTCGTCAGCCGTGCCGAGTAGCAGCGGCAGTATGGACTTCCTGAGCTTAACCGTCTGGGCCATCTCCTCTTTACCCCGGAGCGGCACCACGGCGGTTGCCCCAACCTCTTTGCGAATATCTTCCAGGGAGGCGAAGCGTTCGTCCAGCTCTTCCTCCGTTCCGCTCCACTCCACGAGCAGCAGAGCGCGGGGCTCTCCGTGGACAAAGCGGGTCGCGTCACGGTAGTGGGGAGTCTCCCTCGCGCGCCTGATCGCCACGTCGTCCAGAAGCTCTATCGCAGAGGGGTTCATTTCGAGGAACTTCACCGTTGCCCGAGAAGAAGCTGAGAGGGTGTCGAACTCGAAGGAGGCCATTTGCCGGGAGGGTGGAAGCTCTTGTAGCCTGAACTCGGCCTGGGTGACGAGGGCCAGGGTACCTTCGGAGCCGCAGACCAGGTGCGTGAGGTCGAGGGTGTCGGTATTTAGGAGGGCGTCGAGGCCGTAGCCGGAGACACGCCGGATCATGTCCGGGTAGCGGCGTTTTATCTCGTCTGAGTAACGCTCTCCTATGTCCAAAGCGCCCCGGATGAGGCGCGCTTTCGCATCCGCATGACGCGCACGCTTCACTGCTTCTTGCCGGCTCATTGGCTCAAGGTCCACTATTTCGCCGTTTGCAAGGACGCAGCGCAAGGAGAGGATCTGGTCTCGGGTGGTGCCGTAGACAAGACTACGCATCCCGGCGGAGTTGTTGCCGACCATCCCACCCAGAGTTGCTACATCCGAAGTCGAAGTATCCGCCCCGAAAACGAGGCTGTGGGGCTCGACGAGCGCGTTGAGCCCGCCCTGTATGACGCCCGGCTCGACCACGCAGCGCCGGCCTTCCAGGTCGAGCTCGATCACCTTGCTCATCTCCGAAACGTCCAGCGCCAGCCCCGGAGCGGTAGCCTGTCCGGCAAGAGAAGTACCGGTGCCGCGTGGGGTCACGGAGAGACCAAGCTCACGTGCGGCAGCGAGCGCGTGCTTCACGTCCTCCTCGGAGTGGGCCACCACGACACCGACGGGTTCCCTCTGGTAGATGGAGGCGTCCGTGGACCAGAGGGCGCGGGAGGCTTCGTCGGTGCGGAGGTTGCCTTCCAGGGTGTCGTCCAGAAGCTCGTACAGACGTTCACCGATCTGTACGGTTCGCTCCTCGATCACGTGAAGGTCCTCGGTCCAGGAAGTATGATCACGTACCGAACATCCCAGATCACGCGCGGATTTATACTACGAGCCGTGTTCACGGAACCCCTTTTCTCCTCTACCAACTGGAGGAGATTCTATCAGCGCGAAGAGGGCGGACGCCGTACGCGCCCGCCCTCGATGTAGACTTCGTTTCCGCAGGGCTACTAACCTGTAAAACCGTTGTCTTGCAGCCACTGCTTGGCGACGTCTTCGGGGAGTTGGCCTTTTACGTCGACCTCGGCGTTGAGCTTCTGCATCGTCTTGGTGTCCAGCGCCTTGGCGATGGGCGTGAAGACCTTGTCGAGCTTCTTGGGGTTCTTGTCGTAGACGCTCTTGCGGATGTTGACCGCGGGGTTGTAGATCGGGAAGAATTCCTTGTCGTCCTTGAGCACGGTAAGGTCCAGAGCCTTGATGCGTCCGTCGGTGGTGAACACCTCACCAAAGTTGCAAGGATTGCCCTTGTCCGTCCGGTTGTAGACGACGCCCGTGTCGAAGAGAGAGACGTTGCCATTTGGGAACTTGTAGCCGTACTTCTTCTCCATGCCTGGTAGGCCGTCGTCGCGCGACTTGAACTCGCTCTCGACGCAGAGCGTTGCGTCTTTCGGGTGGTTTTTGATCAGTGGTCCGATGTCGGAGAGCTTCGTGACGTCCTTTAGCGCGGGAACCTTCTTCGGAGCCTCAGAGCGCATCGCGAGCGCGTAGGTATTATTGAATTTGGCCCGCTGCATCACCACGATGTTGTTCTTTTTCAGCTCCTCTTTCTTGACCGCCTCGTACTGCTTTTTCGCGGGATGGAGAGGTGTCGTGTGCTTGAGGTGGTTGATCCAGTTGGTGCCGGTGTACTCCCAGTACATGTCGATGTTGCCGTTCACCAGCGCCGCCCGCGCGGCATCCGTACCGGCCAGGTTCGTCTGGTCCTTGACGTTCGCGCCGGTCGCTTCGAGCGCCTGTACGGTGATCTGGCCGAGGATCAACTGCTCGGTGAAGTCCTTCGAACCGACGGTGAAGTTCGCGCCGGAGAGGTCCACCTTGGATAGGGTCCCGCCACCCGAGCTACCGCTGCCACCGGCAGACCCGCACCCGACGGCGATCAGCGCCAATACGGCCAGAAGGCCCGCCACTTTGGTTAACTTACTGAAGATCAATCGCACAAACTTCTCCCTTCTAGGAATCCTGTATAAACCGCATAGAAACTACGGACGACTATGGTCACAAACCTTTGGGGCGCAGCAGGTCCTCGGCGACCCCGGCGGCGTAGTCGATGGTCAGGGCGAGCACGGCGGTAAGCACGGCGCCGGTAATCAGTATCGAGTCCCGGCTCGTCTTGATGCCGGTGTTGATAATGTCTCCCATCCCGCCGGCGTTTATGAACGTCGCGAGCGCCGCCGTGCCTACCACGATTATCAGGGCGGTCCTGATCCCCGCGAGCATGATCGGTATGGCTAGCGGCAACTCGATCCGGAAGAGTACGGCGCTCTTTTTCATCCCCATGCCGCGCCCCGCCTCGATAACGGACTTATCCACCTGCTGGATGCCAACCATCGTGTTCCGCAACACCGGCAGAAACGCGTATATGATCAGGGCGATCACGGCCACCCTGAAGCCGAATTGGTTGGTAACGATCACGGCCAACACGATCACGCCGATGGACGGCACCGCCTGCCCGGTGCTGGCGATGCCGGCTATATACGGCGAAACCTGACGAAAAGCGGGCCTGGTAAGCACTACCCCGGTCGCAACAGCGAGTATCACGACTATCACTGTTGCTACTGCGGTGATCTCAAGGTGCTGGATCACCCGCTGTATGATGTAACCCGCGTTCAGGGTCCGCTTCTCTATGCTGTCGAGCTTCAGGCTGCTCACCCACAGGTAGAGCGCGGCGCACACAAGCACCAGAAACACGGGCATCGTGAGGTAGCGGACCAGGACCCGCGACAAGCTGGAACGGTCCTCCTTACGGTTCCCGTTCTCCGGCGGCTTCTGGCTGCTTTCACGCCTGGAGAGCTGCTCGACCCCTGTGCTCATTTTGGATACTCCATGTTCGGAGGTGCGCCGCTCACGACCGGGCTCCTCCCTGGTCCAGAGGGTTCCGGTCCGGGTCGCGGGCAGAGTCGATCATCTCCAGGACGGTGCTGAAATCGACTACACCCTTGTAGGAGCCATCCTCACCGACGACTATCGCAGAGCCCTTGTAGGAGGTGATCATGGTGTCGAGCGTCTCGTAGAGGCTCGCGTCTTCCCCCACGATGGCGACGGCCGGCCAGCCGGCCTCTTCGAGTGGCACGCCGTTTCGCTCGACTTCTTCCACGTTCACCCACCGCTTGGGACGCCTGCGCTCGTCCAGGAGCAACACGTAGTCCCTGCCGGTCTCCCGTATCCTGCCGAGCACCTCTTCGCGGCTGTCCCGGATCCCGGCCACCGGCCAGTTAGCCGGCTCGATATCTCGCACCCTGCTGAGGCTGAGGCGCTTGATCGAAGCCCCTTCCCCGATAAAGTCCTCGACGAACTCGTCGGCGGGCGAGGTGAGTATATTCTCCGGCGTATCGTACTGGGCGATCTCAGAACGGTCGCGCAGTATCGCGATACGGTCGCCCATCTTTATGGCCTCGTCTATGTCGTGGGTGACGAAGACGATGGTCTTCTGTATATCCTCCTGAAGCCTCAAGAACTCGTCCTGGAGCCGCTCGCGCGTGATCGGGTCGATCGCCCCGAAAGGCTCGTCCATGAGCAAAACTGGCGGGTCGGCGGCCATAGCACGCGCCACCCCGATACGCTGCCGCTGTCCGCCCGAAAGCTCCTTCGGGTAGCGGCTCCGGTAGGACCTGTCTATGCCCACGGTCTCAAGAAGCTCGTCTATGCGGTCTGAGACTCGCTGCTTGTCCCAGCCGAGCATCCGTGGAACCGTGGCGATGTTGTCGGCTATCGTCATGTGCGGGAACAGCCCGATCTGCTGGATCACATACCCCATCCGGCGGCGAAGGTTGTCCGCGTTGACGGTCGTCACGTCCTCGCCCTGGAGGAAGATCCTGCCGCCCGAAGGCTCGATGATCCGGTTGATCATCTTCATCGTCGTCGTCTTCCCGCACCCCGACGGCCCCACGAGCACCACGATCTCACCCTCGTAAATATCCATCGAGAGGTCCTCGACCGCCGGTTCGTCCTGCCCAGGAAATGACTTCGAGAGGTGCTCCAGACGGATCATAACCTCTCTGTCGCCGGTATTTCTATTGTTGTCTGTCAATTGAGACCTTTCGATGTCGTGAGCCTGGTCAGTAAGGAGAAGAAGATCTCCAGCAGCACCGCGAGCACGATTATTCCGAGCGTGCCGCCGAGTACCAGGTTTAGGTCGTTGGCGCCGCCGATACGGCTGAGGCCGGAGAATATGTCCGAGCCGAGCCCAGGTCCCCCGACGTAAGCGGCGATGGCGGCGATGCCCAGGATAAGCAGCCCCGACACCCGGATTCCGGCGAGTATCACCGGCCAGGCCATTGGCAACTCTATGCGAACCAACTGCTGCCAGTCGCTCAACCCCATCCCTTTCGCCGACTCCGTAATCGCCGGATCGACCGAACGCAACCCCGTGATCGTATTGCGCAAAATCGCGAGGATCGCGTAGTTGACCAGCGCCACGACCGTCGGCCAGAAACCG
>JBBPZT010000176.1:0-18775 GCA_038198625.1 Rubrobacterales bacterium | reverse complement strand
GCCTACCCGCCGTTATCGCCGGGGTCTGGCTACCCGAGGAAAGCTGGCCGAAATGGGCGGGCGTCGCCGTCCTCTGGAGTGCTCTCTGGCTCGTACTCGTCTCGGTCGCGAGCCGGTAGAATACAAGCCGTGGCCGTTTATTTACTACTCGGAGACGACGAAGAACGCAAGGCCCGCGGCGTGGAACGGCTGCGTCGGGGCCGGACGGCCGACACTTACGACGCTGCGGACTCGAGCCCCGAGGCGGTTGTTTCCGCCTGCAACTCGTACTCGCTATTTGGCAACGGGGCTCTTGTCCTGTTGCGAAACCTGGACGCCTGGAACGCCGCCCAGAAAGCGAAGATAACCGCTTACCTGGAGAACCCTTCTCCCGAGACCGATCTAGTGTTGCTTGGAAAGAAACTCGGGTCCCGCGAGAAGCTTCTCGCGGCGGTAAAGAAGTCCGGCGAGGTTCACGACTTCGAGCAGCCGACCGGGAAGGCACTAGTCAGATGGGTGGTTGGTTACGCTGGACAACAAAAACTGGACTTGCCGGAGGAAGTGGCGCAAAACCTCGTCGACCGGTGCTCGGGGGATAAAAACCGGCTCTCCCGCGAGGTCGAGAAGCTTGCGCTGTACACTGCCGGTCGCAGCGCGACGCTCGGAGATTTGGAAGTCCTGTGCCCACCAGACATCCAGTCCAACATCTTCGCCTTTGTCGACTCTCTCGCTGCCGAAAACCGAGGCAAGTCTCTCCAGTTGCTGGAAGACCTGATCTCGACCGGGGAGCCGGCTTTGCGGTTGACGTTCATGATCCGACGTCAGTTCCAACTCCTGTCGCGGGCCAGAGCGTTGTTGAGCCGGGGAGTACCTCAGAGCGAGGCGGCGAAGGACCTCAAAGTCCCTCCGTTCGTCGTCCGTAAGCTAGATGAGCAGAGCCGGAAGCTGGATGAAGAAGACCTCGACCGCGCACTCTCGTTAGTGCTTGACCTGGAGCGCGGCCTGAAAGGCGGCCTCGACATCTGGGACGAACTCCAACTCGAACTGGCCGTTCTAAAACTCTCTAGCTGAAATTAGTTCACGGGTAGGACAGCGTTGTTCGAGTTGGAAAATCGAACAGTACCAGGATTTATCTCTTCGCGTCTGGATTCGTGTGAGCGGTAAGCGTTGGGTAGAGGTTAGCCCTCTTCGCTATTGGCGCCGGCGAGCGCCTTGTCGAATCGGCTGACCTTCCGGGATGCCTTATTCGGGTGGATAAGACCCTTGCCGGCGGCTTTGGCGTAGTGCTCTTGAGACTGGTCGCGTAGCTCGCGGGCCGCTTCCAGGTCTCCGGACTCGACGGCCCTGTAGAAGTTCTTGGAGAGGTTCCTGAGCCGGGTCCTGATGGTGCGGTTCTGCTCATGCCGCTTGATGCTCTGTTTGTCGCGCTTGGATGGTGCGGGCACTCTCTCGCTCCTCTTACTTTGATACTCCGCTAACCGGGTGAATGTAACACACGGGGGGCAAAGGGGCAATCATGTTAAACTCCGAAGGTGAAGAATATCGAGAGCACGCGCAATTTCTGCATAATCGCGCATATTGATCACGGCAAGAGCACGCTGGCCGACCGGCTCCTGGACGCGACCGACGCCGTCCCGGAGCGCGAGCGGACGAACCAGATCCTCGACACGATGGAGATCGAACGCGAGAGGGGCATAACCATCAAGGCCCAGGCCGTGCGTCTGCTCTACCACCGTCCGGATAGTAGCTGGGACCTGAACCTCATAGATACCCCGGGACACGTCGATTTCGCCTACGAAGTCTCGCGAGCCATCGCCGCCTGCGAGGGAGCGCTGCTAGTCGTTGACGCGAGCCAGGGGATACAGGCCCAGACTTTAGCGAACCTCTACCTCGCTATGGAGCACGACTTGGAGATCATCCCCGTCCTGAACAAGATAGACCTCCCGATAGCCGACGTACCGGCCGTCACCGAGGAACTGGTCGAACTATTGGGTGTGGACGAGAGCGAGATACTGAAGATTTCCGCCAAGACGGGCGAAGGGGTCAACAAAGTCCTGGACGCCATAGTAGATCGCGTTCCGGCCCCGCGAACAACGGAGCAGGAGACCCGCGCGCTGGTCTTCGATTCCTACTTCGACCCGTACCGGGGCGTTGTCTCGCTGGTCCGCCTCTTCGACGGAGGGTTGAAGAAAGGCGATACCGTGATGGCTATGGGGAGCGACGAGCAATTCGAGTTGCTGGAAGTTGGTTGCTACTCGCCCAAGCCTACCGCCCTCCCGGACCTCTACGCCGGAGAAGTAGGGTATATCGTCGCCGGCCTTAAGGACATCGAAGCCCTGCGGGTGGGGGATACGGTTACGCTGGCCGCCTCCTCCGCCGCCGAGTCCCTGCCGGGCTACACTCAGGCGCTCCCGACCGTGTTCAGCGGACTCTACCCGACAGAAGGTGACGACTTCGAGAGGCTCAGGGATGCGCTCTCGAAGCTTCAACTAAACGATGCCTCTCTCTTCTACGAGCCGGAGAACTCGCGAATGGGGTTCGGGTTCCGGTGCGGTTTCCTGGGCCTGTTGCATATGGAAATCGTTCAGGAGCGTCTGGAGCGGGAATTCGACCTCGACCTGATCGCCTCCTCCCCGAGCGTCAGGTATGAAGTAGTGGTCGAAGGTGAGACCGTGGAGGTCACGAACCCGAGCGAGTTGCCGGAGGTGTTCGAGGAGATCCGGGAGCCAGTGGTACGGGCCACGATCATCGGGCCTAAGGAGTACGTCGGGGCGGTGATGGGGTTGTGTCACGAGCGCCGTGGGGTGTCCATCGGGATGGAGTACATCTCGACCCGTCGGGTCCAACTCACCTACGACCTGCCGCTCGCGGAGATCATCACCGATTTCTTCGATGCTTTGAAGAGCCGCACGAGGGGCTACGCCTCCTTCGACTACGAACCGAAGGACTACCAGCCTTCGGATCTCGTAAAGGTCGAGGTACTGGTCTCGGGGGAGCCGGTGGACGCGCTATCGTTCATCGTTCACCGCGAGAAGGCCTACCAGCGCGGGCGGGCGCTTACCGAGAAGCTCCAGGAGTTGATCCCGCGCCAGCAGTTCGAGGTTCCGATCCAGGCGTCGATGGGCAAGAGGGTCATCGCCCGTGAGACCGTGCGGGCTTACCGAAAGGATGTGACGGCGAAGTGTTACGGTGGCGACATCTCCCGCAAGCGTAAGCTCCTTGAGCGGCAGAAGGCCGGTAAGCGCCGGATGAAACAAGTCGGACGGGTGGAGATACCGCAGGAAGCTTTCCTGGCGGCGATCCGCGTCTGAGAACGACCCTACTGGGCGGCTACCGCTGTCATGGTAAAATCCGTCTTGTATGAAGACCCACGATATCTCCAACCGGCAACGCGAAATACTTCTCAAGACACTGGAACTCTACATCTCCACAGGAGTTCCCGTAGGCAGCCAGGCTTTGAGCGAGACGGTCGAAGCGAGTAGCTCCACCATCCGATCCGAGTTCGTGAACCTTGAATCTTACGGTCTGTTGACACACCCGCACACCTCCTCCGGCCGCGTTCCGACCGACGCCGGATACCGTTACTACGTGGACGCTCTCATCTCGGGTGGGGATCAGGAGGACGCTTCGCGTTTCGAGGCTCCCGCGGGCTACAGCGACGTGGACGGGTTACTCAGGGGTGTCTCCGAAGGGATGTCCGACGTGACACGTTTGCTGGCGGTGGTCGCCGGGCCGGCGGCGCTCGGAGACTCTGTAACCCGGATAGACTACCTGCCGCTTGGTGAGGGCATGCTCTTGCTCGTGGCTTCGATGGCGAGCGGCGTCTCATCCAGCGCCAGGGTTACGCTGCCCGCCTACGTCGAGGAGGAGGAGTTGCGGGAGATCTTTCATTCCTTGAACGCCTGGATCGAGGGTCGTCCCCTTGGCATAGATATGGAACTCGCTATGGCGGCCCGCAAGGTGTTCTCGGACCACAACCCGCGCGTCGTCGGGGCGGTCTTGGAGGCCGTGGAGGTGTTGGGCCGATCGACGGAGCGGGGGGTGTTTATCCAGGGTGTATCGGCCTTGCTCTCCCGTCTGGACGACCTGGAGCCGACGAGCCTCGCGGCGATAATCGAGGTCTTCGAGCGTCGGCGCTGGCTTTTGCGCCTGTTGGGTGATGCTCTCGAACGCTCGGTGATCAGCGCGGATGTGGTGGTTGCCATCGGGGCCGAGAGCGGCTTCTACAACCTCTCCGGCACCAGCATCGTTACGGCTGCTTACAACCGCCACGAGCAGCCGTACGGGGTCGTCAGCCTGATCGGCCCGAAGCGCATGGATTATGACGCGGCGATATCTACCGCAAGGTCCGCCGCCGAAGCCCTGACTCACTGTTTGAACGCCAGGTTTTAGGGTTGGCTGCGAAGCGCGACTACTACGAAGTCCTGGACGTGTCCAGAGAGGCTTCCGAGGCGGAGATCAAGAAAGCCTACCGTCGTCTTGCCCGCAGTCACCATCCGGATGCCAACCCCGGGGACACCGGCGCCGAGGAGCGTTTTAAGGAGTTAACCGAGGCTTACGAGGTTCTCTCGAACCCTGAAGCCCGCCAGGCTTACGATACCTACGGACATCGGGTGCCGCGTGGTGCGCCCGGAGGTGGTTATCCCGGAGGGGGGGACCCGTTCGGGGGTGGCTTCCAGGATATCTTCGAGGTCTTTTTCGGAGACCGGTTCGGCGGCTCTTTCTTCGGTGGTAACGGCGCCCGTACGCCCAGCCGAGGCTCGGATACCGAGGTCGAGGTCGAGGTTTCGTTGCGAGAAGCGGCGTTCGGGGTGGACCGGGAGATAAACGTCCAGACCATAAAGAGCTGCCCAATATGCGACGGCGTAGGCGGAACGGAGTCACATACGTGTGGCACGTGTGGCGGGGCGGGAGCTGTTCGCACAGTTCGACAGAGCCTCCTGGGCCAGATGGTGAGCATGGAAGCTTGCTCGACGTGTGGAGGAAGCGGCCGCATTATCGACGTGTACTGCGACGAGTGCCAGGGGAGCGGCCGTATCTCGGAGGTCGTCCGCCGGAAAGTCCAGATCCCGGCCGGTATCGAGGATGGGATGCGTATGAGGATTCCCGGAGCCGGGCACGCCGGAGAACCTGGAGCATCTCCCGGAGACCTGTACGTGATGGTGAGGGTTAAAGAAGACGCGGCCCTGATGCGGGACGGGGAAGATTTGATCCACCGCATGAAGATCAACTTCGTGGAGGCTGCGCTCGGTATGGATGCAAATGTACCGACACTCGAAGGCGAACAAGAGGTTAGAGTGGAACCTGGAACTCAGCCGGGGGCGACCTTGCGGCTAAGAGGAGAGGGTATGCCGCGTCTCAGGAGACGAGGGCGGGGAGACTTGAAGATCGTGGTGGATGTGATGGTGCCGACCCGGTTGTCCGTCGAGCAGCGGGAGCTTTTGGAGAGGTTCGATGCGGCAAGCGGGGAAGATACCTATAACGGAAGCGGAGGGTCTTTCTTCGACCGGCTCAAGGGAGTGTTCCGGTAGGTGTGGGGATCACGCACACGCCTATAACGCGCATTTTTGTTGACTTCGCGGTAACTCCCGGCGAGAAGTTTGATCTACCGTCCAATGAAGCACACCACATCTTCAAAGTCTTGCGAGCCCGAAATGGGGACACCTTCGAAGTCTCTGATGTGGCACGGCGCCTTTATGCGGCAGAGGTACGAGGAAACCGGGAAATCGTTGCCCTCGAAGAGCTTTCAGCGCCTGGAGGCGAGGATGCCGGAATCACTCTCTACCAGGCAGTTCCGAAGGGGCAGCGCATGGACCTGGTGGTCGAGAAGGCCACGGAACTCGGGGCGAAAAACATAACGCCGCTGGTTACGGAGCATTCCGTAGTGGAGCCCGGAGGAAATAAGGTTGAGCGGTGGCGCAGGTTGGCGGAGGCGGCGGCCCGACAATCGTTGCAGCTCCGCGTGCCGGAGATCGGGGGGCCAGTGTCTTTTGCACAAGCTTTGCGAGAGGTTGGAGAGAGCAGTGGGGTCTTGCTTCATAACGACGAGGATCTGCCATCTCTGGAGAGCGTCATTGTGGAGCCACCGGTGAGCCTCTTCGTGGGCCCCGAGGGTGGTTGGAGTGAAGAGGAGTTGCGTTTTGCTGAGGAGGCTGGGTTGGCGTCCGCACAGCTGGGTCCTTACCGGCTACGGAGCGAGACGGCCGGAATGATCGCCGTGGCGCGGGCGCAGGCAGCTCTTGAGAGATCCGGCAAGAGGTTGTAGGCGTAGAGATTTTGTATAGAGGAAGGATTTTACCAGGTGAGCGAACAGGACTGCATATTCTGCAAGATCGTCCGCAAGGAGATGGACGCGGAGGTGGTGTACGAGGACGACGAGGTGTTGGCCTTCAACGACATAAGGGGCCGGGCACCCGTACATGTGCTGGTCATACCGAAGCAGCACGTAGGTTCGCTCTCGGAAATCGGTATGCTGCCGGAGGGGTTGTCGCGACGTCTCTTCGAGGTCTCTCAAGGCGTCGCCGAGAAGCGCGGTGTCGCCGAAAGTGGCTATGCCGTAAGGATCAACAACGGTCCAGACGCTGGACAGGAGGTCTTCCACCTCCACTTACACGTTCTCGGTGGACAGAAGATAGGGATGCCGTGAGCATAGCGGAGCAGATACAGCACGACACCAAAGAGGCGATGAAGAGCCGGGATCGGGTACGGTCGAACGCCCTGCGGATGCTTCAGGCCGCCTTGAAAAACAGCGAGATAGAAGCCGGAAGGCCACTGACCAAGGGCGAGGAGCAAGTCGTGCTGCGCCGTCAGCTCAAGCAACGTGAGGAATCCTCCGAGGCGTTTCGCAACGCCGGACGTGAAGAGCGAGCAGAAGCGGAGGCTGAGGAGGCCGGGATGATCCGGGCTTATTTGCCGGCTCCACTCTCCCCGGAGGAACTAGAGAAAATTGTGGATCAGGCCATCGAAGAAACGGGAGCCTCCGGGATGAGAGACATGGGAGCAGTAATGGGCCGGGCCACCGCAACCGCCGGGAACCGGGCGGAGGGCAGGAAACTCTCCGAAATCGCGGTGAGTCGGCTACAATAACCTTGAAGTATACGTATAAGGAGGAGTGACGGAAGCCAGGGCGAGCAGAAGGGTAGAGGTCAAGATAGCCGTAGCCCCAGGCCGGATGCTGGACGTACTTGGGGAGCGGGATTCGGTATTGCGCCGGGTCGAGGAGTTGGTCGGGTGTGAGGTCGTGGTTCGGGGAAACGAGATCCTGCTGCGCGGTGACAGCCGGTCGGTGGACGAGGCCGAGGAGATTTTCAATGGCCTGGTCGGCCTCGTGGAGGATGGTCACCAACCCACTCCGGAGACCGTCGAGCGCCTGTCCCGGATGGGTACTGGTGGCGGGGGACGGGAGGTGCTTGGCGATGTGATCCTTACGAACCGGGGGCGTCGTGTGGCTCCCAAGACCCGGAACCAGAAAGCTTACACCGACGCCATACGCAATACCCAGGTCGTCTTCGGGATAGGTCCCGCCGGGACGGGAAAGACTTACCTGGCGGTTGCCCTCGCGGTAGACGCTTTGAACAAGGGTGAGGTTTCGAGGATTATCCTGACACGTCCCGTGGTAGAGGCGGGCGAGTCTCTGGGTTATCTGCCGGGGGATGTCATGGCGAAAGTGGACCCTTACTTCCGGCCGCTTTACGATGCTCTTTATGAGATGATCGACTCCGCCAAGTTCCAGTCGCACCTGGAGCGCGGTATAATCGAGGTCGCACCCCTGGCGTTTATGAGAGGCCGGACCTTGAACGACGCGTTCATCATTTTGGATGAGGCGCAGAACACGAGCCCCCAGCAGATGAAGATGTTCCTGACCCGTCTCGGCTTCGGCTCCAAGATGGTCATCACCGGAGATACAACACAGGCTGACCTTCCGAAGGGACGCCTGAGCGGCCTGCAGGAAGTTCAGGAGAAGCTGGTAGACGTGGAAGGTGTCGCGTTCGTGGGGCTCCGGCGGGACGATATAGTGCGGAGCGACCTCGTGATGCGGATAGTCGACGCCTACGAGAGCAGCCGGGAGCGGGACGAGGCTTAGAGAATGTCTGGGCGAGGACGACAATGCCTCTGAGAAAGAACGGTTCCGGAGCGGGTGGGAAGACCTCGGGCTCGGGCAAGCGCGTGGACGAATTCCACAGGGAATCTACGCGATCAGAGCGGATGAGGGCGTGGGTTGAGGCCCGGCCGAAAAGACGTATATATATAACGCTGCTCGTAATCACGTGGGTATTACTGACGGCTTTGATCAGCTTCGACTCCCGGACACTCGAATCGGTTGGAATAGGCGCCAGAGGATATCAAGTGGGAGACATCGCCCGGAGGGATATCTACGCGCCCAGCACCGTAACTTATGTGGATCCCCTTGCCACGGAGCAAGCCCGGCAGCAGGCTGCGGACGCCGCGCCGGAAGCCTACCGTCAGGACGCCAAGGTTCCGAATCAGGTATCCAAAGACGTGAAGAGTTACTTCGACACCGTCGGCAAGATCCGCTCCTCCAGTAGCTCCAGAGACCAGAAGGTCACCAAGATCGCCAACTCCGCACCTTTCTACCTTCCGGATAGCGATGCCCGAACACTCGCAACCCTGGATAAGAATGAAGTAGATAAAGCCAAAAGCTACGTCCTGGAAAACCTCAACGAACTCTACAAATCCACGGACGTGGCCGACAACGATGTCGGCAGTACCGCGGGGGCGGCTACGACGACGATCTCCGAAGCACGGAGCCGGCTCTCGGAGGCGGCGCACAGAGACGCTTCAGGCGAGGTCGGAGACATGGTTGCGACCTTGAGCCGCGGATTCTTGAGACCCAACTACGTTATAAACCGCCAGACTACGCAGCAGGCGCGGGATGCTACGTCTTCCCAGGTCAAGCCCGTGCAGGGAAGCGTTCAGCAAGGTGAGCGCATAGTCTCTCGCGGGCAAGTAATAGATCGGCTCGACCTGGCCCGTCTCCGGGCGATAGGACAGACCGGGGGCCCCGATCCGTGGACGGTTTTCCTGGGCGTGGGACTCGTTGTAGCGGCCGAGATGGGTATAGCCTGGTACTTCCTGGAACGTTTCGGCAGCCGCATAATACGCACGAAGGCTGTTATACGGGTTCTGTTGGCCGCTTCGCTCACCGTATTGTTCACCGCCGTGGCGCGGGCGTTTATGCTCTTCTCCATCAATCCATACCTCATACCGCTCGCTGGCCTGAGCATCCTTGGGACCATACTCCTCGGTCCACGGCTCATGTTCCTGATGGTAGTCGTCAGCAGCGTCAACGTCGGGATCATCGCCGGCAATAATTTCCTGTTGAGCGCCGCGCTCCTGATCTCCTCCGGCTTCGCGATATACACCGTGGTGAGGGTCAACTCCCGCACAGAACTACTCAAGGCCGGACTCTTTATCGCGGCCGTAACGGCCATCGTCACGTTCGCCGTTACCTTGATCGGGGGTAGCGGGCTCGCCACCGCTCTCGGCATGGGTGCTTTCGGCCTCGGAAACGGGTTGCTCTCGTTGATGATAGCGGTGGTTCTCCAGCCGCTGCTCGAGAACGCCTTTAACCTCTTGACGCCTATCAAACTCCTGGAGCTTTCCAACCCCGGAAGCCCGTTGCTCCACAAGCTCTTACGTGGCGCGCCTGGAACTTTCAGTCACTCGATGCAGGTCGGCAACCTGGCCGAGAACGCCGCCGACCGGATAGGCGCGGACGCCCTACTGGCACGAGTCGGAGCTTACTACCACGACATCGGCAAGCTGGAGCATCCTGGCTACTTTATAGAGAACCAGATCTCCCAGATGAACCCTCACACCGCTCTATCCCCGACCCTCTCGGCCAAGATTATCAAACGTCACGTGAAGGAGGGGGTAGATATCGGGCGCGCCTGGGACTTGCCGGAGGAGATACTGGATATCATCGCCCAGCATCACGGCACGACCCGTATAGAATATTTTTATCGCAAGGCGCTGGAGAACGCCCTGGAGGGCGAAACCATCCGGGAGTCCGACTTTCGTTACCCCGGCAGCCGTCCCCGGAGCAAAGAGGCCGGCATAGTGATGCTCGCAGACTCTGTCGAGGCTACCGTAAAATCGCTTAACAAACCGACTCCAAAGCGGATCGAAGACATAGTCGCGGCGACTATAAAAGGCAAGCTCGAAGATGGACAGTTCGACGAATGCGCGTTGACGATGCGCGAAATCCATGAGTCGGGCGAAGCGATACGCGAGGCCCTCATAGGCTTTCTCGGGCCGCGCATCGAATACCCGGAGCCCGCGGCACAAAAGCCTCCTGAAAAACCTGTACGGAACGCGACCTGAACGCGTCAGGCTCCACCACACCGCGTCCGATCGTGACCGTTCTGGACGAAACAAACTACGGCAAACTAAGCGAGGAGCGGGCGACCGAACTCTGCGTCGAAGCCTTCTCCAGCCAGGGTGTGGACCTCACGCGTACCGGAGAGCTATCGGTCGTGCTGGTAGAGCCAGAGGTCATAAGAGGACTAAATTTGAAGTTTAGGGATATAGATTTGGCTACCGACGTGTTGAGCTTCGAGATAGACGGGCCTTACGGTGAGATGGTGGGTGAAGTGGTGATCTCACCCGCTTCCGCGAACCCGGAGATGGGGATCGAGGAGCTGGTGGTGCATGGAACGCTGCACCTGTGCGGGATGGACCATGGGGATGACTTCGAGAAGAGCGAGATGGCACGGGTGCAGGAGGCGGTTATGGAGAAGGTACGTGGTCCGGAGAGCAAGTAAGAAAACCCAGCAAGGTGTCGCGCGGAGCTTCAACCACGCCTACAACGGTTTGATCTTCGCTGTTCGCACGCAGCGGAACATGCGTATTCACGTGTTGATCGCCACCGTCGTGCTCGCGTTGAGCTTGCTGGTAGGTGTGAGCGCGGTGGAGCTTGCAATACTGGTTCTTGTGATAATGCTGGTCTTTATCGCGGAGCTCTTCAACACTGCGATGGAGTTCGCGGTAGATCTCGCAACCAGCGAATACCATCCTCTGGCGAAGCTGGCGAAGGACGTATCCGCTGGGGCGGTGCTGGTTACCAGCGTCGGGGCGGTGTTGGTAGGGTACCTGATACTGGCGAACAACCTCGGTCCTCTCTCGCTGGACACCCTGGAGCGGGTACGCCGCTGGCCGGGACACCTGACGCTCGTCGCGTTGATCCTGGTCACGATGGTAGTGCTTGCCGGAAAAGCGCTGACCCGATCTCCCAACTCTTTCGCTGGTGGAATGCCCTCGGGGCACGCGGCGGTCTCCTTCGCGGGCTGGGTAGCGGCGAGCTTCATAGCCGCCGAGAACAGGCACGGCGGCCTGGTTTCCCTGATCACACTCCTCATGGCCCTGCTCGTCTGCCAGAGTCGGGTCGAAAGCGGAACCCATACCGTATATCAGGTGGTTGTCGGAGCGGTGATCGGCATCCTCATTACCCTGACGGTGTTTCAACTTCTATGAGAGGTTTAGACTTGGAATTAGAAAAGACGATGGAGGCGGCGCGGGCGGCGGCCCGCAACGCCTATGCTCCATACAGTGATTTCCACGTCGGCGCCGCCATCCTGACGGAGGCGGGATCCCTCCACACTGGTTGCAACGTCGAGAACGCCTCTTACGGACTCTCCACTTGCGCCGAACGGAACGCCGTCGCCGCGATGGTGTTGGCGGATGGGAAAGATAGGGAAATAAAGCTCGTCGCGGTCGCGAGCCCCGATGCTGAACCTTGCTTCCCGTGCGGTGCTTGTCGACAAGTCTTGCGCGAGTTCGGCTGCAAGGAGGTGGTTGTCAGGGAGGATGGCGGCCTCCGCACTTATCCGTTCGAAGAAATATTGCCCCACGCCTTTGGCCCGGAGAGCCTGTGAGCGGTATGGGTTTCGCCGGCGCTGACGACAACGGGTTGCGGAGCGGCTTTATTGCGGTCGTTGGTAGGCCAAACGCGGGTAAGTCTACCCTGGTAAACCGGCTGGTCGGGCAGAAAGTGTCCATTACCTCACCCCGGCCTCAAACCACGCGCAGCCCTGTCCGCGGCGTGAGGAACGGGCCTGGGTACCAGGCTGTTTTTATCGACACGCCGGGCTCCCAGAAACCCAGAGACACGTTGCGCGCCCGTATGCAGCAGCAGGTCGTGGACAGCCTCTCAGGCTCTGACGGTATAGTGTTTCTACTGGATGTTTCCGGGACGACCGACGGGATCGGGGGCGGAGACCGCTACCTGGCGCGCCTTATCGCGGAGTCGGGCACGCCGTCCATCGCCTGCATAAACAAGGTGGACTTGCTGGACGGACGTATGGAGGAAGCGCTACCCGTAATTCATGAGGTAGCAAAGCTGGGGGAGTGGCGGGAGGTTTTCACGCTCAGTGCCGCGCAGGGCTTGAACGTCGAGCCCCTGATGGGGGCGGTGGTGGATTTGCTGCCAAAGGGGCCGCGCTACTTTCCGGAAGGTACCGCAACCGACTACCCGGAGTCTCTCATCCTGGCGGAGTATGTGCGCGAGAAGGCCTTGGGAGCGCTCAGGGACGAGGTGCCACACGCGGTGGCCGTCGAGGTGGAAGAGGTCGAGCGTAAAGAGAACGTTACGGTCGTGTACGCAATAATCTACGTCGAACGGAGCACCCAGCGCATGATCGTGCTCGGCAAGGGCGGCAAGACGATAAAACAGATAGGCGTACAAGCCCGCCGCGACGTAGAGCAATTGCTAGGTACTCGTATATACCTTGACCTAAAGGTTAAAGTTAGTCCTGGCTGGAGGAGTGATCCGAAGTTTCTTGAGCGACTGGGTCTATAATACCTGTAGTGACGTTTGCGGACGGGTTGTTTTGCGGTTTTTATAGAAGGAGAAGGGTTTTTGTGGCGATGAGGGTGCGGGAGTTCGCGAAGATGGTGGACCACACCCTCTTGAAGCCGGACGCTACGGAGAAGGAGGTCATTCGCCTTTGTGAGGAGGCTTCTCACCACCATTTTGCGGCGGTATGTGTTTTGCCGTGTTACGTGCGGCTCGCGGCCAGAAAGTTGCGTGGGACGGATGTGAAGGTCGCCACGGTTGTGTCGTTTCCTTTTGGGGCGGATACCACTGCGGTCAAGTCAGCGGCGGTTCGGGACGCCATTACCGGTGGGGCGTTGGAGTTAGACGTGGTCATGAACGTATCGAAGTTCCTCTCCGGAGAGTTCTCGTACGTCGCTGATGAGTTGGCGAGCATCAACCAGGAGGTCAGCGCCGTTGCGATGAACAATGGCCTCAACGACGTGGTCATAAAGGTCATCATCGAGACCTCTTATCTTTCGGACAAGATGAAGCGGCTCGCGACCCAGATAGTGGCTTCCAGCGGTGCCGACTTCGTAAAGACTTCTACCGGGTTCGCGTCCGCGGGGGCTACCACGTCCGATGTTGCGTTGCTCCGGGAAGAGGCGCCGGAAGGGCTCGCGGTGAAGGCTGCGGGAGGGATACGCACCCTGCAGGATGCCCTGGATCTGTTGAACGCCGGAGCTTCCAGGCTGGGTATGAGCAGCAGCGTCGCCATCATGGAGGAGGCGGAAGGTGGCGGTCTACAAGAGTAAGGGTATAGTCCTCCGCTCCATTCGCTACGGTGAGGCGGATCGTATCCTTGATCTCTATACGCAGGATGCCGGCCTCGTCTCCGCCATTGCCAAGGGGATAAGGCGCACCAGGTCTCGTTTCGGCGCCCGCCTCGAACCCTTGTCCTGCGTGGACTTCCTGGCCTATAGTGGTCGCAGCCTCGACACGGTAACGCAGGTCGAAGTCTTGCGGAGTTTCCACGGTGTTCGGGAGGACCTCGCACGATTGAAAGCAGCCGGTGGTCTTGTCGAGACCGTGCGAGCGTTCTCCGGTGGAGATGAGGCGGACCGCCGTGTTTTCAACCTGCTCTACCGCGGTCTCGACGCGCTGGAAGGTCGCGCGTCGCGCCTCACGCCTATAGAGATGGCCTTCGCTTTGAAACTCTCTATCCTCGCCGGCTATTCGCCACAACTAGACGTTTGCATGGGTTGTGGCGTGGAGACAGATGGGGGGGACGGCATCTCTTATTTCGCCCCGGACCTGGGCGGCCTACTGTGCGCGGAGTGCCGGGCATCGGCCAGGGACGCCTTCCCACTCGCGCCCGGCACGCCGGAAGCTTTGCGGGCCCTGATCCAGGTTCCCATTCGCGAAGCCTTCGTGGACGCTCAGGTGGAGGAAAGCGTCCGGCGGGTCGTCAGGTCCCACGTCATGGCCCACGCTCCGGGCGGCGCGCTCGCCGGTGGGATGGGGGCTCGGCGTCCGGCATGAGCGAACGTCTCCCGTCGTCCTGGGCTTGCGTATCGAGTGTCGGTCGCAAGAGGCTGGAGCCCGCAGATGGTGTCCGCAACGAATTTCAGCGCGACCGGGATCGCATCATTCACGCCAAGTCCTTCCGGCGTTTGATGCACAAGACCCAAGTTTTCATCTCGCCTGATGGAGATCACTTCCGCACCCGCCTGACCCATACGCTGGAGATGATGCAAGTCTCGCGCACCATAGCCCGCGCGCTCGGGTTGAACGAAGACCTCACCGAGGCGATATCTCTCGGTCACGACCTCGGCCACACGCCGTTCGGCCACACTGGGGAAGAAGCTCTCGCGCTGGTTCTCGCCGGTCACGGACGAAGCTTTCGGCACAACGAGCACTCACTGCGTGTTGTGGAGGTCCTCGAAAGAGGAGGTGGGGGACTCAACCTGACATATGAGGTCAGGGATGGAATCCTGAACCACTCGGGCGCTGGGTTCCCGGCTACGCGGGAGGGTGAGATAGTACGGATAGCCGACCGTATAGCGTACGTCAACCATGACGTCGACGACGCCTTGCGGGCAGGGGTTATCTCCTGGCCGGATCTTCCAAAGCGGCCGCTCGAAGTTCTTGGCGAGCGGATGAGCGCCCGGATAGACACGCTGGTGCGCGACATGATCTCCACATCCAGGGAGCGTACGGAGATCTCTCTTTCCGAAGGCGTATACGAGGCCCTCATGGAGCTCAGAAGCTGGCTTTTCAAGAACGTCTACCACAACCCTCGCTCGCGGGAAAACAAGAAGGCTGCCGGCGTGGTCGCGGCACTCTTCGACCATTATCTCGACCATCCCGAAGAACGCGTCTCCAGCGACGACGATCCGATAGTCGAGACCGTGGACTTCGTGGCCGGCATGACGGACCGCTACGCCCTTGCGAACTACAAGAAGCTCTTCCTGCCGCGGACCGACACGATACAGGAGTAGGTCCACTGGATATCGGTTCATCGCATGATTGTGGTAGTTTTGTACGCGTGCTGGGCCCTACAATTCGAAGAATGGCAAACGCCTTGACCAAAAATCGTGAGTAGAGAAAGGCCCGATAGTTATCGGGCGACAAGGTTCCTGTTGTAGACAGAGTCGGTTAAGATATGAGGTGGATGGACACTCTTTGGGACATCGGTCGTTGGGAAAGACGACGGTACCTGGTAGCCGGGGTCGTCGGTGTCCTGTGGCTGGTGTTATCGGGGATACCGACCGGGCTACTCGACATGCCCTACTACTATCGCATGACGCCCGTGGTGTGGTGGGATTATCCGTTCTGGTTCGCGGGCGCGGTGTTCGTCGGCCTCGTCGCGGCCACCTACGTCGGTGCGGGTGGCACGGACAACCCAGACCGCTCCGAAGGAAAGACGCTTACGGGCGCCCTCTTCTCGGTATTTGCGATAGGCTGCTCGATCTGTAACGCACTGGTGGTGGCTGTCCTTGGAACGGGGGGCGCTCTGAGCTACTTTGCGCCTGTCCAACCTCTGCTCGGCCTCCTCTCGGCGGGACTATTGTTCTACGCTCTCCTGATCCGCCTGAGAGGTGAGAGATCTTGCACCGTCGTAGCACGGTCGAGGAGGCGGGATCCAGCCTGAAAAGCTTCAAGATAATCTCTTTTCTGGTACTGCTTGCGGTCGTGCTGCTGGTCTTTGGAGGCTGCGGAAGCGGCGAGAGATCAAAGGTTCCGGCTGCGTCAGGGGGCGCGAAGCAAGCAGCGACCTCCGAGGGTGGAGCTTCAGGGAAGACGCTTAGCGTTCGGCCTGGAACCGTGGGGGAGAAAGTATCCGTGCCCGGTGGCTCTTTTACCCGCGTCTCGCCGGAGAGGTTGAAAACCATGCTCAAGGGTGACAACCTTACCCTGATCAATACTCACGTCCCTTTTCAGGGGAACATACCCGGGACGGATCTCTCCATTCCGTATAATGAGATCGGACAGAACACTAAGCTTCTGCCATCGGACAAGGACGCGAGGATAGTGCTCTACTGTCTCGGCGGTCCGATGAGTTACTCGGCCGCCACCACACTCGTCAAACTCGGATATACCAACGTCTCGGACCTGAAGGGCGGCATGGTCGCCTGGAGAGAAGCCGGTCTGCCGTTGAAAGGCGCATAGGTTCTCCAGAGGTCCCAACGACGAAGGACTTGCCGGGCGGACCGTTCGGATCCACCCTTAACGCATCGTGCACTTCCGGTAGGCGGTGTAGAATGTAGGTTAGTGTTCTCTAGCATTATCAAAAGAGAAGTTCCGATCACGAGGTTTCGCTGGGCGGCCTTAGTGGCGCTCTTGTTGGTGGCCCTGGTCTTGTGCAGCGGGGCCTTCGGGCCGACGCACGCGTCTGGCTCTACAAACCCGCCCAATCCCGCCAAGTGCGCACCACTCTCGCACGTGGAGGTTGCGACTTGCAGGAGTGGAGAGACTTCAGCGGTGGATCTATCGAGCTTCGTCGCTACGTTCGTTTTCGCGGTGATGGCGTTTCTCTGGCTGCGCCGAAACAGTATTCCGGGCTGGCTAATAGCGGAGCCGTTCTACCTGCCCGATATCGGTCGCCTATCTTTCGCTTCTCGCCATCCGCGAGACCCTTCCTTTATCAGCCTGCAAGTACTGCGACTGTAGTCCTCTCTCGTTCTATTGGAGACCGCCGGGTCCATCTCCGTGTCAAGACTAGGGTGCGGATGGTCCGGAACCATAATCCAGAGAGAGTCTTGAAACAGTAGTTAGCAGGAGGGTTAGAAGAGTTGTCGATCAAAAGGTTTACCACTAGGCTCGTGAGCTTGCTCATGGTGGGAGCGGGTATCGTGCTCCTGGCGTACTTTATGCTTGGTCTCTTCGGCCAAACCCAGAGCCAGGCACAGGAGAGCATCGCCACTAATAGTAAGAACCCGCAAGGTTTCAACGTGCCCAAAGTCGGAGGCCGGGAGCAGACCGGTAACTCGGCGGCCGCGCAAGGCCCCAAAAACAAGACCTTGAAAGTAACCATTCCCGCTATGAGCCGGGTAGAGAACGCCTCAGTGCCAAACGCCGTCGGCAACGACGAAAAGGCGCTCAAAAACAGCGTGGCGATCCACCTCAAAGGCACGGGCTTCCCCTGGCAGAAAGGCTCCAACACGTACCTCGCGGGCCACAGGCTAGGTTATGTGGGAACGAAGAGCCTGCTCGCGTTTTTCGACCTGAACAAGCTCAAGAACGGCGACAAGATCTACGTCAGGGACGCCAACGGCAAGAAGTACACCTACAAAGTCTATAGAGAGTTCGTGGTGGGCCCCGAAGACCTCTCCGTGACCCGGCCGGTAAAGGGCAAGAGCGTGTTAACCTTGCAGACCTGTACCCTCCCCGACTACTCCAAGCGCCTGATCGTGCGCGCGGAGTTGATGAGTAAGGCCTAGCATGATGGGCTTCGAAACGATGAGCGGAACAGATGATGGACTCCAGAGAGGGAGGACACAATGATCACTATCGGTCTTCCGCCCGAGATCGCCCTCGGGCCATTGACCTTGAGCTGGCACGGGCTCGCAATTCTAGCGGGGTCAATAGTTGGGTGGTGGGTATTCCTGCGTGAAGCTCCCCGCTTCGGCTTCCCCAAATTGTTGGCGGAGAACGCGCTGATTTGGGTTTTGGTGGCGGGCGTCGTTGGGTCGCGACTTTACTACACTCTGCAGGCGGACCCGGCCGGCTATCTGAGCCATCCCTGGAGGATACTCGCCGTGTGGGAGGGCGGGTTCGCCTTCTACGGGGCCGTATTCCTGGTACCGCTCGTGTTCTGGTGGCTCTCCCGTCGCTACAGGGTGGCGTTCTGGCCGGCCGTGGACCTGCTGGCGCTCGCGACTGCGGTCGGCATGGCGATAGGTAGGATCGGCGATGTGATAATCGGGGAACATTACGGGCCACCAACCTCTCTGCCTTGGGGCGTGATCTACACCGTCGCGGGCCCCGAGCGCCCGACCCCCGGCGTCGCCGTCCAGTCAGGGGCCCTCTATGAAGTGGGCGTGGACATCTTGATCTTCGCGGTTGCGTGGTTGCTTCGCGAACGGCTATCCGCCCGCCCGGGCCAGCTCTTCGCTTTTGTCCTGGGGGCCTTCGCGCTCAGCCGGGTCTTCATCTTCTCGATCGTGAGGGACGTGCCGGAGGTTGCTCTCGGCCTGAACAATGCCCAGTGGACCAGCCTCGTGGCTTTGGGGGTCGCAGTCGTCATCGCCGCTTATTCCTTTCGGGCCTCATCCGCCCGTTCGGAAAAGCTTCATGGTTAGCACCGTTCAGCGTCCTCAAAAACGGGCCTCTTTACGGAAACCCACGACCTAGAGAAAGGAGTAGCCTACCATGCGCACTTCATTTAGACTATGAAGATCCTCTTCAATACAGGAGTAAGTCGGGGGCTACGGAGGGCCGATATTCTAAGCCTGGCTGGTCCCTACCAGCGTGCCCCGCACCACGAGGCGCTGGCTCCAGTTAGGTCCGACGCAAGTCTGC
>JBBPZT010000175.1:0-4092 GCA_038198625.1 Rubrobacterales bacterium | reverse complement strand
GACTAGAGCGCTTTGTAAATTCAGTGAGCCTTGTGCGAAGATGTAGTGCATGGGCGCTTACTCGAAGGATCTCAGGATTAAAACACTGGCGGCACTCAAGCGAGGTATCCCGAGAAGGGAGGTGGTTGAGACTTTCGGTATCTCTCTGGCTACGCTCAAACGCTGGCTGAAGAAGAGCCGGGAGGGTGAGGATCTCTCGCCGAGATACTCGACAGGGCGAAAGCGCCGTATTCTCGTCACACTCGAAGAGAAGAAGGCTTTGTGGAGACAGCTCGAAGAGAACGATGATGCTACCCTGGAACACCACCGCCAGATGTGGGAGCAGAAGACAGGCGTTGCAGTGTCAATTTCCACGATGAGCCGGGCTATACGTGAGAAGCTTGGGTGGACTTACAAAAAAAGACACTGGGTGCCACCGAGCGAGACGAACAAGCGCGAAGTGCTTTCAGGGAGCGTCTGAAGAGCGTGGACCCCAAGAGGCTTGTGTTCGTGGACGAGTCTTCCACGAACATCGCCTTCACTCCACGCTACGCCCGTGCGCCAAGAGGAGAAAGAGCATTTGGGAAAGCTCCGAGAAACTGGGGCAAGAACGTAACGCTTATCTCTTCGATCACCATGGAGGGGATGGGACCTTCTCTGAGCATCCAAGGCTCGTCGGATACCGAGTCTTTCGGACTCTACATGAGAAACATCCTGGCTCCACGCCTGAAGACTGGGCAGATTGTCATCATGGACAACCTCTCGGTACACAAGAGTGGGTGGGTTAGAGAACTCATCGAAGAAAGAGGCTGCCAGTTGTGGCTCCTTCCGAGCTATTCACCGGACTTCAATCCCATAGAACAAGCTTTCTCCAAAGTAAAGAATCTAATAGGGAAAGCAAAGGCTCGAACGCTTGAGGCACTCTTTGAATTCACCGGAAGAGCGCTTGGCGCGGTCAGTGCGGAAGACGCCCGTGGCTACTTCGAGCATTGTGGTTACAGAAAACCACGGGCGCACTCAATATGAGAAGCGCTCTAGACGCCTCAAGTCCCAGACTAACTGGTTGAGTTCCGCACCATCCTCGATAATCCCGACGACCGTATACCCCGGTCTTTCTTCGGGAGGCGCGTCCCACCAGAGACCCTCAGTCAAGGCGGCGCCCCCACCGCAAAACACGCCGCCTCATTCCGCCGGAGACCCCACACCGCCGATTACCGTAGAACCAAATGTTTGCGCTCATTCCACTTCCTCACCCGACGCGTTATATGCTCACGTCACCACCGAGAAACGTTCCTGAATCATCACACAAAAATCGTCGCCAAATGCCGTTTACCGCAAGCTGACGGTAAACATATGGTTAAAGTTTGTTAACACTTGCCGTTAGTGTAATTATCGTGACTGCAACCGGGAAACTGTTCAATCTGCTTTTCGTTCCACTTCGTGCAGTAGGCTCATCCTGTTCCCTGGTTGGATCGATCTTCGCCCAAGAAGTCCGCGAGGAGGCTGCCGACCCGCTCCGGGTCGTCTTCCATCGGGATGTGGCAGACGCCGGGAACGGTTGTGAGGCGCGTATTGGGCATCTCGCGCTCGAAACGCTCGGCGTAGGAGATGGGCTGAAACTCGTCCTCCTCACCCCACACGAGCAGCGTCGGCGGATCCAGTTCCTTCAGAAGCTTGACCAGATCCAGGGTGTACCGGGCGTCGGCGGCTGCTGCGAGGGCCGTCCAGGAGCGGGTCCCGTTTTCGGTGCGCCAGGGCGAGAGGTAGTCTTCCTCCTCGGATGAGGACAGGTCTCGGGAGATCGCCTTGCCCAAGGACCCGCGCCGCAACTCGACCAACTCCTCGGGTGTGATGCTTTGCGCCAGTTCCGGATCTCGGAAGCGGGAAACGGCCGGGACCGGCCAGGAGTCGAAGAGGACGCTGTTGACCAGGGCGAGTTTCTCTACCCGGTCACGTCCGGCAACGGCGACGTGCTGGGCGACCGCCCCGCCTATGTCGTGACCGGCGACGGCGAAAGATTCCCCGATCCCGAGTGCGTCGGCCGCCCGCAAGGCCAGCCCAGCCAACGCCGGAACCTCAGCCTCCTCCCTGGAGAGCTTGCCTCCAGAGCGTCCGAAGCCGGGGAAGTCTAACGCGAATACTTCATTGTCCTGCCCGATCCGCTCCATGACCGGCTGCCAGACCCGGCTCCAGAAAGTGCCGTGCAGCAGCAACACGGGAGCCCCTTCACCGGCGTGGAGGTAGCTGATCTCTCGACCATCAATGTTCAGGCTCTCTCTGCTCAGAGTCATATCAGCCACAAGACCTCCTCTGTAGTAGTCGCACCCGAAGTTTTTGTTCAAGAAACCCTCGCCTCTCCTTACCCGGTCTCTCGAAATGGTGAACCTGACAACAGTTCAGGCTCACCGATGTCTTGGGGTTTGCGCGTTGATAAAGAGACAGGCCGCAGACCGTCAAACAGTAGACTGGAAGCTAGTTTGTAAAGTGGCGCCTCCGCGTGTCGAAACTAGCCTGCCGGGTGTCGCTAGAAGCCTACCTGGCAGGCTAGATGCAAGCCCGGTCCCATATTATCGGGCCTTGACGGGTTGTTCGTCCGCCGGATCGGTGGAATACCAACCCTATTCGAGCTCCAGGACCTCCTGGCCCGCATCGACGGCGTCCTCGTTCTCCACGAGGAACTTCGAGACGGTGCCGCCCTCTTCGGCCTTGACCTCGTGAAACGACTTCATCACCTCGATCAAGCCGACGGTGTCCCCGGCGGAGACCTCGTCTCCTTCTTCGACGTAGTAATCGCTGTCCGGGTCCGGTCTACGGTAGAAAGTACCGGGTATCTGCGCCTTTACGGTCTTATCTGCCAACGTTCTCTCCTTCTAGGAAATTTTCTGCTCCGCACGTCCCAACGGGCGGATCTCGATACCGTTCTCCTCAAGCTTTTTCGCTATCGCTTCGGCCAGCTTGACGGCGCCGGGAGTATCACCGTGGACACATACGGAGTCTGAGGCGACCTCTATGTCATTGCCACTTTCGGTCTTGACTTTGCCTTCAGTAACGGCCCGGACCACCCTCTCCCCTACTTCTTCAGGGTCCAACTCTTCGGCCACGCTGCGGGTGAAGATGATCTGTCCGTCGTTGTTATACTCGCGGTCGGCGTAGAACTCCGCCGCCACCGGCTGGCCCATCTTTTGAGCCAGATCGTAAGTTACGGAAGCTTGCATGCAGAAGAGTAGCAGGCCGGGATCCACCCGCTGTATCGCCTCGATAATGGCCCTGGATAGCTCTTCGTCGCGGGCGGCGACCATGTATAGGGCGCCGTGGGGCTTTACGTGCTGAACCTCCATATCGTGGTAGCGGGCGAACTCGCGCAGGGCGCCGAGCTGGTAGATAAGCTCGTCGTGGATCTCATCGGGAGAGACGTTCATCTCCCGGCGTCCGAAGCCCACGAGGTCCCGATACCCCGGATGCACGCCCACTGCGACGCCGTGCTCTTTCGCAAGCGCCACGGTCTTGCGCATGGCGCCCGGATCACCGGCGTGGAAACCAGCCGCGATGTTGGCTGAGGAGATGTAACGCATCATCTCCTCATCGAAGCCCATCTTCCAGGGGCCGAAGCTCTCCCCCATGTCGCAGCTAACGTCTACCTTCATCTCACTCCTAACCCAGAGCCTGCTTGATCTCCGCCATCCGCCGCCGCCGCTCCTCGCGGGCCCCGAGCGCCTCTTCGAGGTCCACGGAGCGGAAACGAGTCTTGTCGTTGGTCTTGGACTGGGCCAGCTTGTCGCGGTCCGCGCTTATAACGGCTCCTATGGTCGCGTAGCCGCCACCGGTCACCGCGTCGTTCATCAGCACGATTGGCTCGACTCCGCCAGGTATCTGGATAGAGCCGATCGGATACCCGAAGTCAACAACATTCGCCTGGTCCGCGCCCGCGCCCGCCGGCTGCTCCCGCTCGACGAACTTCAACTCTCCTCCCTTGTAACGATACCCTACCCTGTCCGCGTCCGGGGTCACGGTCCAGGTAGTGCCTAGGAACTCCTCCATGCTCTCCTCGGTAAGCCGGTAGCTCGCCAGCCCGATGACCACGCGCAACTCCGTCTCCTTGCTATAAGCCGGGAT
>JBBPZT010000174.1:0-12109 GCA_038198625.1 Rubrobacterales bacterium | reverse complement strand
CGTCCGTCCCGGCGCCCGGCGAGTTGATCTCCGACATGCCACCCCCTCGAATATTCTTATTTTCAGCCGCCGGCTATTCTGCCCTCCATCTCACGAGTTTGTCAAACCTGGAAATCCGGCGTCGGAGACCTCCGTCTGTCGAGCCGCTCTACGAACAGGAAGAGGGCCGGGGCGTGACGCCCGGCCCTCCCGCCGCGCTTACTTGTGTCGGTATCCGCCTACCGGGCTGTTTCGGCCTCCGCCTCGGCTTCAGCGGCCTCCTGGAACTCTACGCCGCTGGAGATGGCGATCACCTCATCCTCGATGGAAGAGACCTTGCCTTCCATGCTCGCCCAGACGCCGACGGAGAAGCCGCCTTCCACCGGATCGCCGAGCTTCTGCTCGTACTCGACCTCGTCGCCCTCGGAGATGAGGAGCGTGACCGGCTTGAGGAAGCGGCCACCGAGAGGGAGGTTCACACCCGAGACCTTGCCCACGAGCGAGACGATGCCCTCTCCGGGGACCTTCGTCTTTATGCCAGCGTACTCCTTGCTCTGGGTGTCCTTCGGGATCAAGAGGAGACCGTTGGTCGTCCGGCGGATAACGGCGTCACCAGTACCAAGCTCCTCTATGCCCATCTCGTTGAGGTACGGACCGCCGTCGATCACCGAGAGGTGGCTGGAGTTCTCCACATCAACCCCCGCCAGCTTCAAAACTTCCGTCACCGACGCGCCGAGCGGCACCTGATAGACCTTTAGCTCGTGGTCCGGGCCGAAGATCTGGAGGTGCTTCGTGGTGACCGGCTTGCCGAGGAAGAGCGCGTTATACACGTTGAGCAGCGTCTCGGTATTGTTGACGATGATCCCCGCGTCCAGCGGAAGTCCGGGGCGCTTGGAGCCATCGGGCATCTCGACCCGGCGCGGCACCTTCGTATCCGTGGCGTGCTTGATGAGGGTCTTCTCTTCACCCAAAGAGTACTTATCCGGCACATAGCTGACATCGTAGAGGCCGTCGGCGTGGTCCGCGTAATCAGAGAACCACTCCCGGTCCTTCTCGTGGACGCCCAGACGGATCTGCTCTATCCCGAAGATAGCCTTCATGCCCTCGAAGAGTTCCAGGTAATCGTTCAAGTGCTCCCGATGAAGCAGCTTGTCCGCCCAGTAGCCAGGCTCGCTCTCCGTAGCGTTGACGATCATCATCGGCTGCGGGTTCTTGTACTTGAAGTACGTCGGGAAACCGCCGCCCCCGGCTCCTACTACACCGGCCTGGCGCATGATCTCGACAGCGTCGTCCTTACTTAACGCCCTGACCTCTTCCAGGCTTCTCTTCTTCAACTCAACCAAGACTTTTCCTCCGCGGATCTTACCGGTGCTTACAGTTACAAGCGGCGTTTAACCATTACAGTCAGTATACTCTTTGAGACTAAGTGTTGCTAGTTCGAGCCAGGTCCATCTGATACACTCTACGATGGTTATGAAGCTCTCCAGACGCACGTTCAACATATTTCTCGCGATCGGCCTCTACATGCTGTTCGTCTGGTTGACGCGTGCCTTCACCTTCTACCAGCAGCTCCAGGAGGGGACCCTCGTAGCGCCCGGCGTACACTTCTCGCTGGTCGTGATCAGCATCGCCATCGGCGTTTACCTGACCTACCTGGGCATCAAGGGCCGCCGGGCAACACGGAAGTCCGGCTAGAAGCTTTCCCGGCGCCTCGCGCGGTAGATCTGTCTAAAAACGTTCTAGAAATCCTCGGTAAGCCCAAAACCTCCTCGACAACCATCCGGAAACCGTAGCTGGCAGCGCTACTGTTCGGAGGTTACTTCCAGTCGGAGGGGTAGTGGAGTTCGTTTTCAGAGGTAAACGGGGGGAGGTCGGCGGTTGAGTAGTTCGGAACCAGACGCTGGAGGAGTTTTATGGCTTTCTCGGTATCCTGAGAGCGGGCGTGGAGGATCATCTCCTCTGAGAGGGAGACGGGGTCGGCTTCGGGGTCGACCTCGGAGACTAGCCGGAAGACCATCTGGTGATCGGTCGGGCTCCGGCGTTCGTCCACCGCTGAAAGCTCTTCTCTTATCTTCTCGCCTGGACGGAGGCCGGTGAACTTTATCTTCACGTCTCTGGCGCCCATGATATCCACCATGTTCCGGGCGAGGTCTATTATCTTGATCGGACGTCCCATCTCCAGCAGGTAGGTGGCGTAGGAGTCGGCCATCGCCCCGGCCTGGAGGATCAGGGAAACGGCCTCCGGGATGATCATGAAATAGCGGGTCATCTCCGGGTGGGTGACGGTTACCGGGCCGCCGGCCTCTATCTGGCGCCGGAAGGTCGGCACCACCGAGCCGCGGCTGCCGAGTACATTGCCGAAACGTACTGAAGCGAGGACCGTCTCCGGGTACTCCTCGGAGACCGCGCGTACGATCATCTCCGAGAGCCGCTTGGTCGCCCCCATGACGTTCGCAGGGTTTACGGCCTTGTCGGTCGAGACGTTGATGAACTTCTCGGCGCCGTACTCTCCGGCGGCGCGGGCGACGTTGAGCGTACCGTAGACGTTGTTGACGATGGCCTCCGTCGCCTGTAGCTCCATCATCGGCACGTGCTTGTAGGCGGCGGCGTGAAAGACTATCTGGGGTTTGAACCGCTCGAAGACGCCCCGCACGCGCTCCGGCAGCGTCACGTCCCCGACGAAGACCTCCGGGTCGCGGGACTCACCGCGGCCGAGCTCCTCGCTCAGGTAGTAGAGCCCGCTCTCGTCCCTGTCGAGCAGCACCAGCTTGGACGGCCCGAGACGGGAGATCTGACGGGAAAGCTCGCTCCCGATGCTGCCGCTCGCCCCCGTTACCAGAACCCGCTTGCCGTTGATGTAGCCCGAGAGCGCTTCGAGGTCTATATCCACCGGCTCGCGACCGAGCAGGTCCTCTATCTGCAACTCGCGCAGCTTGAAGGCCCCCTGGGACAGGACCTCGCCCAACTCCGGCATGACCTTTACCTCGACCCCGGCCTCGATGCAGGAGCGCCAGATACCATCCACCCGGTCCCGGTCGGTGTGAGAAGTAGCTATTATCATCTGGTCTACCCCGTGGCGGACGATAACCTCGTCGATGTCATCCAGGCTCCCGACCACCTGGGCGTCCTCGATCTGCTTTCCTACATCCACTGGCGACTCGCTCACGAAACCGACGACCTGCGTGTTCATCGCCGGCGTGCGCCAGATGTGTCCGGCAAGGGCGACACCAGGCTCTTCTACACCGATGATCACCGCCCGCGTGCGGCGTCCGATCTCCCGCAGCGACAGCTCGTAGAAGACCCTCGGGTAGAGTCGCACGGCGACGAGCTGGAGGTAGGCGAGGACAGCCCCGATCAGCACGACCCCGAGCGGAACCGGGTTGTGTCCCAGCACCCTCCCCGTCACGGCGGCAAGCAGCTTGCCGGACGCGAAATCAGCTATAAACAGCCCTCCAGTGGCGATGGCGGTTGCGCTAGCCACCCTCACACCCTGGTAGATCCCCGTGTAGCGCAGGATGCTCTGGTAGACTCCGCTCTCGTACAGGAGCGCAACGAAAATAAACGCGCTCAGGATCGCAAACGGCCAGAAGGTAAGCAAGAACTCCGGCGGCACGTCTCCGTTGAACCGGAAAAGCAACGCCACGACGAAGGACTCCAGCACGATCACCGCGTCCACCAGCATGGCCGCCCACCGCCGGAGCGCGGGCGGGGAATGCTGGAAAGCGCTCTGCAACCGTTTTGTCAGATTAACTGGTATATCTCCGAAGCGCATCATGCCATTCTAATGCTATTTGCTGTATCAGTCCAGTGAAGCGACCTCTACCTGGAGTGCATCAGGCGCGGCAACGAGGCTAGTACCCCACATAACACCGCGGCTAGCACCCCGCCTACCACCACGAAAACACCGCCACCCGCCACCAGAAGCGCCGAGAACCCCGCCACCACGCTTGCACCGTAGTAGAGGTTACTGGTGCGCCGGTGCGTGGCCGTGGTAGGCGTGACCTGCTGGTAGATGTGCTCCCGGTGCGCCGAGAACACGTCCTTCCCGGCCACGAGACGCCGGACGAGCGTGTAAGCGGTGTCGAAGAGGTAAGGGGTGAAAACCAGGACGGCGGCAATAAAACCAAGCGGCGTCCAGCCGACCGCCGGGACATTGGTGTAGAAGGCCGCCGAGGCGAGGCTGAAACCGAGGAAGTAGCTCCCGGCGTCACCGGCGAAGATGGAAGCGGGGCTCAAGTTCCACACCAGGAACCCGGCCACGGACCCGACGAGGAGTGGCAAGAAGCTACCCGTCCCTCCGGTGAGGGAGAACAGGAAGAGCGCGCTCACCAGGGCCACGCCACCCGTGATGCCGTCGATGCCGTCCATGAAGTTGAAAGCATTGCTCAAGGCCACTATCCAGAAGACTCCAACGACGAAGACCACGATCTTCAGCACTCCAGGCGCCTCCGAGATCACTTGCGGCGGATAGAAGAGCACGAGACCCGCCGCGATGAGGGTCTGGGCTATAGCCTTCGTACCGAAGTGGAGCCCGCCCAGGTCATCCGCGAGGCCCACCAGGCCCACCAGGGTGGCGGCCGCCAGTACCGGCCAGACGCCGTCGGGCCGAAGCAGGGCCACCCCGGCCCAGACCCCGCAGATCATGGCGAGGCCGCCGAGACGAGGCGTCGGGACCTCGTGTGAACTGCGGAGGTTCGGCACGTCCAGCAGGTTCCGCCCGACCGCGAACCTGACCAGCAACGGTACCAGCGCCCCCGCGACGAGAAAAGCGACTCCTCCGGCGATGAGCGTCCCGCTCAAGACCTCAACATCCCGACCTCCCGGAGCCGCGCCACCTCCAGCGCCACTCCTCTCTCGAAGGCGCGCGGCGCGTAGCCCAGATCTCCCCTGGCCTTTTCGTAAGGATACGCCTTATCCTCCCGGAGTCGCATGACCTGCTCGGATTTTACCGGAAGAGGTATCCGGACGAGTTCGGCGAGCCGTAGCCCACGCCTCACGGGCTCCAGCGGGACGTGAACGATGCGCACCTCTCTTCCCAGAGAAGCGGCGGCGGTCTTTACGAGGTTCAGGTAGGTAAGAGGCTCGGCGCCTGGCAGATCGTAGCTCTGGTGTACGGCTACCGGGTTTTCGAGGGCTGTCTGCACGCCTTGCGCGAGGTCTTCGTAGTAGACCGGTTGCCAGAGGTTCCGTCCGGAGCCGAAGACCGGGAAGACGGGAGAACGTTCGAGGAAGCGCAGGAGTTTGTGGATGTTCTTGTCCAATTCCGAGCCGTAGATCATGGTCGGCCTGACTATCGTCCAATCGAGCCCGCTCTCCCGCACCAACTCTTCCATCTTCCGCCGCCATCCGGAGCGGTGCTCGTAGGCCGAGTGTACGCTCGTGCTGCCGACCAGCAGCAGCCGCTCCACTCCGGCGCGGCGCGCGGCCGACAGGACATACGGCGTGTATTCGAGGCCCGCGACGTGTACCAGGGCGTCAACACCAGAGAGTGCCCGCGCGAGCGAACCCTCATCCCCGGCGCTCCCGTACACTACCTCCACCTGTTTACGGTTCAGACGACCGGCGTTTGGGCTGTTCTCACGGACCATGCACCGGAACTCCAGGCCACCGGAAGCCCCGGATGATCGCAGGATCCCCTGCCCCAGAAGTCCTGTTCCACCTGTAAGCAAAACTCTCATCTCAAGTGCTTCAACGAGATTACCTCAAGGCAAGCTCTCAGTCCGCCGCACCCGCCATGACCTTCGCGGCCCAATCGACATTCTCGGTGTACCATTCTATCGTACGGCGGATACCGCCCTCGAAGTCATGCTCGGGTTTCCATCCCAAAGAATTCCGGATATGTGTCGAGTCTATAGCGTACCGGCGGTCGTGCCCGAGGCGGTCGGTAACGTAGGAGATAAGGGTTTTGGGTTTACCCAAAGTGTCGAGGATGAGCTTTGTGATCTCCAGGTTGGTGTGCTCGTTGCTACCCCCGACGTTGTAGATATCACCGGGTTCGCCTTTGTCCATTACGCGCGCGACAGCCCGGCAGTGGTCCTCGACGTGCAGCCAGTCCCGGACGTTCATCCCGTCGCCGTAGAGCGGGACGGGCTCGTCGGCCAGCACGTGGCGGATAAAAGATGGAATGAGCTTCTCGGGATACTGATAGGGACCGTAGTTGTTGGAGCAGCGGGTGACGAGGACCGGCATCCCGAAGGTCTCATGGTAGGCGCGGCAAAGCAGATCCGCCGAGGCCTTGGACGCCGAGTAAGGCGAGTTGGGCTCCAGAGGATTCTTCTCGGTAAACGGCGGATCGTCCGGGCCGAGCGACCCGTAGACCTCGTCGGTGGAGACCTGGACGAAACGTTCGATCCCGTGCCGGCGGGCCGCTTCGAGGAGGTTCTGGGCGCCGAGCACGTTCGCCTCGACGAAGATCCTGGGTCCCGCGATGCTCCGGTCCACGTGGCTCTCGGCCGCGAAGTTGACCACTGCGTCGAACCCTTCACCCTCGGAGAACAGCGCCTCGACGAGCATGCCGTCGTCGATCTTCCCGTGCACGAAGCGGTAGTTCTCCGCACCCGAGAAGTCTTCGGTGTTCTCGGGCCGTCCGGCGTAGGTCAGAGCGTCGAGGTTCACCCACTCCGTCTCGGGACTTTCACGGACCATCAGGCGCAGGAAGTTGCAGCCGATAAACCCGCAGCCTCCTGTCACCAGGACGCGCCTCACGACGCATCCCCCCGAAAGAGCATCCTCACCGCTGCGGGCGGTCCGGTCCTCGACACCGTCACGACTTCGAGCCTACCTCTCCAAGCGTCTTGAAAACCACGTTCTAGCCCGTCCCCCGAACTCGCCAACGCTCGCGCCAAAGACCTCAGCCGGTCGTGCCGCCGGTTGCACCTCCGGTCGCCCCGCCGGTTGCGCCTCCCGCCGCAGCGCCGCCGGACGTGAGCCTCATGGCGCGTGCCAGATTAAACTCCTTGCCTTTCTTGCTCTTCCTCGTCAAGAATCGGACGGTGACCTTCTGTCCTTTCTTGATATCCTGCGGGCTGGCCTTCTTGCCGTCCAGCTTGACGTTCAGCTTCGACGAATACTTGAACGGTAGCGGCGGTCCTCCCTTCGGCTTTGCGGAGAAAATATTCTTCGACGTATTGACGGCTGTTACGCTCCCCTTCAAGACCTCTACACCAGGAACGCCTCCCTTTACCGGCTTGCCGGCGGTCTGACCCCCGGAAGCCTTCTTGGCTTGTGTCCCCGCTCCCTTCGAGGCTTGCCCCTTCTTGGATTGCTGGCCCGAGCCTTGCTGCTTGTTGCCGCTGTTCTTACCGCCACCCCCGCCTCCACAGCCGGCGGCTACCACCGCCAGCGTGAGTGCTGCTATCAAAAAGATCAAAACTCTAGACCTCAACAGGCTCCTCCTAAACCGATACGTCAAAACCATCCAGGTAGCTTCGTTTATACACCACGAAGGTAATCTAGCAAAAATCGGCGCGCCATGGACCATCCCTGCTCCGGGCCGGAGAGGCACCGACTTCCAACTCTTTCGCCAGGCTGTATAATTTCGTCCCCGATATGCTGGGAATCAAGCCGGGGAGATGCCTACGTGGACGAGTACAGGGAAAAAGGGTTCGTATTTCATAAGGGCTTCTTCGAGAAAGGTGAGATAGACCTTATCAGGGAAGAGGCGAAGAGGGTCTTCGCCCTCCAGATGGTCCGGCTCGGCATCCTGGGCTCGGTAGACGCCGGTGAAGAGGAGTTCGAGGCGGGGATGTTCCGGCTCTTCGAGGAGGACATAGGGACATTCGCCAACTGCGGCAAGCAGGCGCAACATTTGATCTCCCTGCACCGTCTCTCCCTGGACGGGCAGATCACGACCAGGCTCAACGAGCTGGGCCTGGGGTTCCCGAACGTGAGCACCCGCCCCGTGATGATGTTCAACCACGAGCGTCTCGCCAAGAAGGAGGTCTACTGGAGGCTCTCCGCCCACCAGGACTGGCGAAGCATGCAGGGCTCGCTCGACTCGATGGTGGTGTGGGTGCCGCTGGTGGACGTAAGCAAAGACCTAGGGCGCTGGAGATCATACCCGGCAGCCACAAGTGGGGCCTGCTGGACGCGGAGCTCGCCGACGGCTACGGCCAACTTCAGGAGGAGATAGACGCCTCCAAGGCCGTCCCCGTAGAGGTCGAGAAGGGCGACGCGCTGTTCTTCTCCTCTTTCCTGGCCCACCAGTCGGGCACGAACGTCACGGACCACATCCGCTGGTCCTGCCATTTCAGGTACAACAACCTGCACGAGGAGACGTTCATCGGGCGCGGTTTTCCCCACCCATACGTCTACCACCCTCGGAAGGAGCTAGTCACGGAGGACTTCCCGTCCCGGAAGCTGGTGAACCGGGCCTTTAAAACTCCTTGAGTTACCGCTTCGAGAGCCACACCGCCCTGGAAACAACGCGCTGTCTCAAGGGCTATGTGCATGATCTTTGGAAGCGTAGCTTACGGCTTGCGCCCCATTTTCTTCCATAGCCGGGACTTGACACCGCCGAGCTTCCTGAGAAGCCTCCAGGATGCGGAGCCGTGGATACCCTCCATTTGTCGCTCCAGTTTGGACATCCGGGCTCTAAGGCCCTGCATCCGACGTCTGAGTCTTTTGATCTCCTCAGCCTGGGCTTCCTCTTCGGCCTGAATCTTCAGCATCCCAGACTCGCCGACCTCTCGCGCGACACCTCGCTCGCCTTCGAGAGCTTTGTCTTCATCGCGCAGCTCTTCCCACTGCCGGCTCATGCGAGCAAGGACCCACGCTTCGGCAACGCTGTCTTTATTTTCGTCCAAGAACGTCCTTTGTTCGTCGCCAAGGGCGTTCTTTTTACGCTTCCCGTTCTCGAAAGAAGAGGACATAGCTTCCCAGGCATTGACGATTCCACTATCAAATTTCAAACCCAGGAACCGCGAAACGAGTCGAGCACAGTCTTTTTGCCCGTCGCCGAAGAAGTCATGGTAGCCAACGATCAGGAGGTTCGGATCCAGACCATATTCCAGGCAACCTTCCACGAACCTTCGCGTCTTTCTCATCGTAACGTTCCAGTTCTCTACTCCAACCTTGAAACCATCCTGGCCCGTGAGCCAGGCGCCCCGAGGATCTCTGGACACTTCCTCGTAAGATTCCGCGACTTCCTCAATAGGGCGGTAAGTCACGATAAAACGCGCTCCTGGGTTGTTCTTCAAGAGCAGGGCCATGCTCCTCACGTAGCCGGGGTTCTTATCGCCGATCCACTTGAGCCCCATCAGGTCTTTCTCCTCGAAGAGCCCGGTGTCTACCCAAGCGGGCATGCTCGTCTCACCAGTTCTGTCCCCCAGCACCTTCTCCGGCAAAAAGAAGTTCGGGTTGATCTGGGGGATAACAAACTTGTACCGCTCTCTACACACCAGGATCTCCGGATGCACGTTCAGGTAGTCGGTGAGCGCCGTGGTCCCGCTCCTGCCGGGTCCGGTTATGAACAGGATATTCATAATCCACGCAGTGTAGCAGCGGGTCACGAGAACACACGATGGAGTTGTTCGTCCGTCTCGGGCAAGGTAATGGAACTGTCGGATCGGACCAGTTCGTAATAGAGATCGCCACAAGTACTCGTTCTACGTGCAGGCTATCAAGTAGGCTTCTCGCACCGGGGGAGCAGGGCGTTCCGGCGGGAGCTTCGGGCGTTTGTTTCGTCATCCCGTAAGACCACCGACCGTAGCGCGGTGGCGCGGAGGTTGTAGGAGCCGTCGGCCAGCGAGAAGTTCGGGTTGTAGTAGGGATCGTTATCCAAAACCTCTCGCCAACGCTTCCTCATGTACCGGTACTCGTCGGGGGAGGATCGCCGTGCGACCGGTCCGTGGTAGCGGAGTTCGGCGTAGGGAGTGTAGACGATCCGGTAACCAAGCTCTCCGAGGCGGAGGCAGAGGTCCACGTCGTTGTAAGCGTGCGGCAGGTTCTTCTCGTCGAAGCCTCCGGTCTCATCGAAGACTTCTTTGCGGATCATCACGCAGGCGCCGGACACAGCGCTGAAGTTCCTCGGCAGCAGCGTGGCGCCCAGGTAGCCGGGATAGGCGGCGGGGTAGAAGCGGTGGGCGTGGTCGGCGACGCCCGGTCCTTGTGGATCGCCCGCGCCCAGGATCACGCCCGCGTGGCAGAGACGCCCGTCAGAGTCGGGGTAACGAAGCCTGGCCCCGACGGCCCCTATCTCCGACCTCTGGGCGTGCTCCAGCATCGCCTCCATCCAGCCGCCGGACATGATCTCCACGGCGTCTTCTAGGAAGAGCAGATGATCACCCTCCGCGTTGTGGGCAGCCAGGTTGACGGTCCCGGAGTGGTTCTCCACAAACGGTATGACCCGGTGCGGAATAGAGTCCAGATACTCCAGCCGCGCGGGGTCCAAGACCAGGACCTCGTAGTTACCGTAGGTGGTCAGGGCCTCGATGCTCTCTATACAGCGTTTCAGGGAAGCCGGGTTGCCTTCCGTGGAGATGATGATGCTAACTTTTGGGTCTCCATTTACCTTGAGCCTGGCCCGGAAGACGCTGTGGTAGAACTCGTCCTCCACGGAGCCTCCGAGGTCCCGGCGGGCGAGGGCTTCCTCCAGGGCGCGGCGGGTCCGCTCGTGGGTGTGGGGTTTGCTCTCCGGGTCGGCGGCGACGGAGCCGGTGACGGCCTTCCAGTGGTAGAGGATTTTGGGGATGTGGAAGATTTTGTCCGTCTTCTCGGTAAAGCGTAGCACCAGGTCGTAGTCTTGGGAACCCTCGAAGCCTTTCCTGAAGCCACTGATCTCTTCCAGCAGGCTCCTCCGGGAGACGCTCAGGTGTATTACGTAGTTGAGCGCCAGTAACATCTCCGGCGACCAATCCGGTTTGAAGCGGGGCCCGAACCTGTTGCCCGTCTCGTCCATCATGTCCTCGTCGGTGTAGATCAGGTCCGATTCAGGATGCTCTTGCAACAGCTTCACCACCTCGAAAAGAGCGTCCGGCGCCAGCTCGTCGTCGTGGTCGAGGAGCGCCACGAACTCGCCCGTCGCCGTCGAGAGTGCCGCGTTGGACGCTCCGCAGATGCCCAGGTTTTTCCTCCCGTGGCTTATCTTTATCCGGCCGTCCAGCCGCCCGTAGCGGGAGAGCGTCTCCCGGACGTGAACGCGGGTGGAGGTGTCGTCACGGACGCACAGCTCCCAGTTCGGATAGACCTGCCCCACGACCGAGTCGAGCGCACCCTCCAGCCATCCTTCGTCCGGGTTGTAGACGGGCAGGACGACGCTTACGAGTGGCTTATAGGAAAAGGTATCGGCCTCGTGGCGCAGCCGCCGCAAGTCCGAGGGACGGAGCCGATTGTTCCGAACCTAGGCAGGATACTGCTCCTCGACGAAGGAGCGCCGGACTCCTGGTAGGTTCCCCGGCCCCTCGCTTACGGGCGTCATCCGCGCCGGACGCGTCCCACGAGGGTGTCCAGCCCGTCCCGCAGACGACGGTAAGTCCCGAGTAGCCGGTAGACACGCGAGCGTTCTATGTCGTCGAGCCGGCGGCGGAGGCGGGCGTTCTCTGTCTCGTAGGCGGCGACGGTCTCGTGGAAGGTCTTGACCTCGGTCTCCTGCATTTGCTGGATCTCCGCTTTCAAAAGCTCGGTGTCTTCCCGGCAGTCCTCGCACTCGTCTAGCAGCCGCCGGTCGCGATCCAGGAGCAGATACGAGCTCTCGTCCACAGGAAGCTCGACCCCACTGCACACTGCCAGGATCAGGCTCGTGTCCGGCGCTCCGTCGCCGAACTCCGGCTCCGCCGCCCCGGAAGAGACGCTCTTCACCGACGATCTAGTGAGACCACCAGGATCTTTAAAGATCGCCGCCCCCGACACCGCGCCCTGCCGGTAGAGTTTCACGTGCCCGAATCGCCTCCCGAGAAGCTCCCGGAACTCGCCGGCGTAGAGTCCCCGCGCGCGCCGGTTGGAGAGGGCTTGTTTGTCTGGCGCCGATACGATGAAGATCCCGTCGGTCTTCAGGACCCGCCTCGCCTCCGCCACGAGCAGATCGGGATCTCGAAGGCCCTCCATAACCCCCAGGGCGATCGCGACGTCGAAGCTCGCCTCGGGGAACGGTAGTTCCGGTAGTTTTCCCAGGGCGAAGGTCAGGTTCGATGCG
>JBBPZT010000173.1:0-17563 GCA_038198625.1 Rubrobacterales bacterium | reverse complement strand
CGGACTAAAGCTCCTCGGGGATAGATCTCTGGCCGAGGAACTGGTGCAGGAGGTTTTCTTGAAGGTGTGGCGTTCATCCCGAGCCTTCGACTCTTCCAGGGGCGGCTTCTCGACCTGGCTCTACCGGGTTACCCGCAGCGCGGCCGTGGACCTCCACCGGCGCCGCAAGCGTACCGTCGATAGAGCTCACGGCGAAGAAGCGCATATCGCCAACGTTAGGGACCCCTCCGCCGGCCCCCAACAGGTCGTGGACGACTCCTGGCTTGCCTGGAGGATGATGCGGGCGCTGGAGACCCTGGACGAACCCTACCGGCAAGTGTTGGAACTCGCCTACTTCCACGGCTTTTCCCAGAGGGAGATAGCCTGGAAGACCGGCTGGCCCATCGGTACGGTAAAGACCCGCACCTATAGGGCCCTGAAGCGGCTGCGGGACGAGTTGGGCAACCCCGCCACACTCCGGGAGGTGTTGTAGCCGTGGGGTGTGAGGAAGTTCGGGAGAACCTGGGAGCGTACGTCCTGGGTGGACTGGAGTCCGAAGAGACCGCCGACATTCGCCGGCATCTGGAGGCGTGCGCCGCGTGCCGGAGCGAGCTTCGGGAACTCGAAGATCTCAAGCACGCACTGGACGCCGCGCCCCGCCCCGCAGAGCCGCCACCACATCTGGAGGAGGAGATACTCTCCAGGGCGCGGGCGGAGTCCTCGACGCCGGAAAGCCCGGAACAACGGAAGAGAGCGGCAAGGAGGGTCGCGCTCTTCGCCGCCTCCTTCGCGGTGCTCGCCGTCCTGGCGCTTTTCGCCGTGCTTTTGATCTGGCGGGAAGACCAGGCCCCGATTGCCACGGTGAGATTGCAGCCCATCGGTGCCTATGCTTCCGGACTGCGGAGCAACGGTTACTGGGGCGTGGCGGAGTTCTATCAGCGGGGCTCGGGAAACGAGCTAATGAAGTTGAAGCTGAATAACCTGCGAACCCCCGGCATTGGCGGCCCTTACAAAGCGTGGGTCGTTTCCGGCGACAAGCACCTGAGCGCCGGGACCTTCCGGGCTGCCCCATCGGGCAAGACCGAGGTCTGGTTCACTGTGCCCTCCGTCTACGGAGACCACCGCACGGTGCTCATCACCCGGGGCTCCACAAGCTCCCGGCGCGATTATAGAGGAGAGGTCGTCCTGCGTGGCGGCGAACGCTGACGGCGCCTTTAACCTCACGGAAGCTCGTCGAACCTCGCGCGGACTTATCATGGCTAACCCACCTCTCCCCTCGCCGTTCGACGTAGCGGGATCACGAGAGGATGATGTACCCAATGAACGCGACGCCTAAAAAGACGATTCCAAAGGCTATCAGCAGGTATGCCGGGGCGGAGGAGGTGAACTCGCCCCGGCTAATGGCGGCCCGGAATCGGACGAACCTGACGGCGGCGGCGAGCTCGACCAGGGCCCCGAACGCCACAAGGCCCAGGCCGAAGGACGTGAAATCGCTTGGATATAGAGTCGAGATGCCGCGGGGCAGGCCGAGCGAGCCCGCCACGACGTGCAGCAGGATGCCGGCGCCGATCATGTGTACCCCGGTTCTCGCCCATGACAGCAAGGTCCGCTCGTTGGCCAACTGTTCCCGCCACAATGTCTCTTCTTCCGGTATCTGGTATCGGTCCATGCGCCTCTCTTCTCGCTAGCCCCAGAAGACCACGTAGACTATGAAGGCGATGGCTAGCAGCAGGCTGCCGCCCACGATCACCATGTAAGGTCCGGACCGGGCGACAAATTTCCCTTCCCGGATCATGCGCCGGTTGCCGAAGAACTCGATAGAGCCCATTATGAGCGTCAGACACCCCAGGGCGACCAGGGTGAGGCCGAAGATCTCGGAGACCAGGACTGCGCTCCCGCTCCCGGAGTTTCCGGCGGCAAGGACCCCGGCCCTCTCGACCACGAACCCGACCGAGATCAGACCGACCCCGGTCCTCACCCACGCGAGCAGAGTCCGTTCGTTCGCCAGATGCTCGCGCGTCTCGGCCTGTCCCGTTCGGCTCTCCGCCGGGTCGTCAGCTTGATTTTCCCGCCCGGCGCTCATCCCACGTTTACCCCCACCCTGTGCCAAGAGTTGTTGGCGTAGCCTCCAGGATTCCACACCTCCGCGGCTGTGGATGGCTGCGTGACCGCCGAAGAATCGAAGGCTCGGACCACGATCTCATGTTTCCCCTGTTCGAGATCCAGGCTGGCTTCCCAGAGGCTCCACGCCCAAGGCTCGTCCCTACCCTCGACCAATTCCGCCTGGACCCATGACTTTCCTCCGTCGGCGGACACGTCCACCCACTCGATGCGTCGTCCCCCGCCAGCCGTGGCGTAGCCCCGTACCGTAACCGAACCCATCGGCAATGTCTCACCGGATTCGGGTTCGCAGATCACGGCGTTCACCGGCGTCTCACCGAGGGCGAATCCCCCGGAAAGGTCGTTTGTACCGGCGCCGGGCGGGAGGAGCCTGTACTCGTTGGCCTGGTAGTGGTTGTCCGAGGGTGTCCGCCGGAGCTCTATCCGCGACACCCACTTGACGCTGCGAGCCCCGATGTAGCCGGGTACCACCACCCGCAAGGGAAAGCCGTGGCCGGGGGCGAGCGGTTCGCCGTTCATCTCGTAGGCCAGCAACACCTCCGGGCCCAAGGCTTTCTCTGTCGGGATGGATCCCCCGTAGTTGAAGCCGCCGCTTTCTCCTTCTACTTCGTCGAGCCCGACGAAGGCCACGTGACGGGCCTCATCGCCAATCCCGGCTGCCAGCAGCACCTCCCGCAGCGGCGTCCCGGCCCAGCGCGCGTTGCCGATCGCCCCTGCCTTCCAGGGCGTCTCGCCCGGCATCGAGGCTACCTCTATAAGCTCGTCACGCCGGTTGCCGGCGCACTGCAAGACAGCCGTGACCTCGCTTTTCGCAAAACCGCGCACGTCATCGAGCGACAACTCCAACGACTCGCCGACCAGGCCGGAGACCACGAGCCGGTAGCGCTCCGGATCGACCTCGGGCGCCGATGCGTGGTTGCGGGCGTAGAAGAACTCCCCAGGCGTCAAAAAACTTCGTCCCAACCGTCCCAGAGTCGGCTCGGCGTTGAATGGATCCTCTCCGTGGACGATGGTGGACGGGTGTTTGTCTATAAGGTTCAAGCTTCGCCTCCCAGGCGGCGTCTCCGCCACGATTAATTCTAGATACCACCAGAAAAATAAATGCTAACGGCATATAAAATAAATGCTAACGGCATATAAGTCAAATGACATTTAATGATGTTTTACATAATTTCTGGTAATGTGACTGGATGCGCTTGGATCCGGAGCAGTTGATCACGTTCTCCAGGGTGGCTGACAGGGGTAGCTTCAGCCTCGCGGCGTCTGCCATGAATCTTACGCAGCCGGCCGTGAGCAATCAGATGCGTCGCCTGTCTGCTGCGATAGGTGAGACTCTGTTCGTGCGGCAGCGGTCGGGTATGAAGTTGACTCCGGCCGGTCTAGCGTTGTTGCCACATGCCCGCGCTGTTGTCCGGGCGCACGAGGGGGCGCAGGCGCTGGCGTCGGGGCTGCGGGGCCTGGAGGTCGGCTCCGTGCGGGTTGCGGCGAGCACTACGATAGCCTCCTATTTGCTACCCGGCGTTCTGGCGCGCTACCGGCGGGCCCACGCGGGGCTTGGCGTCGAGCAGTTCGTGGGCAACACTGCGGAGGTGTTGGACCGGCTCGGGGCTGGTGGGGTAGACGTAGCGCTCGTAGAGGGACCGGTGGATCGTCTGCCATTAGGTATAGAGCAGGAGGTGGTCCGGCACGACGAGGTCTGCCTGATCACACTGCCCGATCATCCGCTGGCCGGTGATCGCCGAGAAGCCGGGGAACTCGACGGGCTCCCGGTTGTCTGGCGTGAGGTGGGTAGCGGTACCCGCGAGGTCGCCGAACGCGCCCTGGAGGGAGTGCGACTCCGTAGTGTGTTGGAATTGGTTGGCAGCGAAGCCGTCAAGGAGGCCGTCGCGGAAGGCCTTGGCGCAGCCTTCCTTTCGCGGCTGGTGGTCGAAAAAGAGGTGCGCGCCGGTTTTCTGGCCGCCACCCCCATAAACGCGCCGGGACTGACCCGGCCTCTCTCCCTGCTGCGTCCTCCAACGGAGTTGCTGTCCCGTGCGGCCGGCGCCCTCCTGGATGCGCTCGAAAAGGTCCGATAGCCGCCACGGCCGATAAGCTGGGCGGATCCCGTCAAATTGGTCGAAAGAGAAATTGATCTTACTGTTTTCTTTACGCTTTCTTTGCTAACTTTATATCGTTAATGAACGATCTTCGTTATCCAGTGAAACGCAACAGGAGCTCCGTGCCCGCGACGAAGGCCCATGTATCACTGCGGTTCGTGGGCTCGCGGCTGACAATGCTGTTCTTGTCCATTGTCTTCATGTTGCTCCTCCTGGGGTGCGTTTCGACCGCTGCCCGATCATCCCCCGGCATCTGGCGTCCCGCCCCCGGTGTCAGTTGGCAGTGGCAGCTCTCGGGAGATCGGATAAACACCTCTTTCAACGTGGACGTCTACGACATAGACACGTTCGAGAACAGCGCGCGGACCGTGCGAACGCTTCACGCGAAAGGCAGCAAGGTTATCTGCTATGTCGATGTGGGAAGTTGGGAGAGTTGGAGGCCTGACGCGAAAAAGTTTCCGAAAAGTGTGATCGGCAACAAGTACGATGGCTGGAAAGGCGAGAGGTGGCTAGACATCCGCCGGATAGGCGCCCTCGCCCCGATAATGCGCGCCCGATTGGACATGTGCAAACGAAAAGGTTTCGACGCCGTAGAGCCGGACAACATAGAAGGTTACACCAACAAAACGGGCTTCAGGCTGACGTATAAGGATCAACTCCGGTACAACAAGTGGCTCGCCAGAGAAGCCCACGCCCGCGGTCTCTCCATCGGCCTGAAGAACGACCCCGATCAGGTGAGGTCCCTACTCCCCTACTATGACTGGGCCCTCACCGAGGACTGTTTCAAGCAAGGATGGTGCTCGCAGATGCAGCCTTTCGTCCGGCAGGGCAAGGCGGTTCTCGCCGCCGAGTACACAGATACCGGTATGACCCGCCGGAAATTCTGTTCCAGGGCCGGGAAGCTAAAGTTCGACGCCATCCTCAAGAAGCGCGACCTGGGCGCCTGGCGTCGCGGCTGCTAGACTTTCTCGCTCGGTTTCCCAGTTTTTTCTACCCTAGTTCCTGGCGGGAACGCCGTGGACGACTTCTCGGATGGCGGCCGAGACTCGCGCCGGGTCATCAGCCTGCCAGATGTTGCGACCGTACACGATACCCCTCGCCCCAGCCTCCATCGCTTCACGGGTGGTCTGTACCAACTCCTCCTCCGAGTCGCCTTTCGGTCCTCCTAAAGTCAGAACCGGTACTCCGCACCCTTCTATTACCGGGGCCATCGTCTGTGGGTCTCCTGTGTACTCGGTCTTTATGGCGTCCGCTCCTAGCTCTGATGCCATCCTGCACCCGAAGGCCAGCATGTCCGGGTCGCGCCTGTCGGTTATGCGGGAGCCCCACAACACCGTCTCGACTATCAGGGGCAGCCCGAGGCGGTGGGCTTCTCTTGCGGCATTCGCCACAGCCCTCGCGTTGTCGGCGAACATCTGGCCGGTCTCGACCCCGAGGATCAGGAACATCACTATTCCACCGGCTCCGAGGGCTGCCGCGTCGGCCGGGGAGCACAGAACGCGGTGTTGCTCTCCGAGGTCCTTGACGCGTTCGTCGTTGAGGATGATGTCGGCCCGCAATAGTGGGACCGGCGCACCCCTAAAGGCGAACAGGTGGGCGGTACGGTTCAGGATGCCCGGAGAGATCAGGACGCCGTCTGGCTCGCAGGAGGAGACTATTCTCTCTACTACTTCCTTGGGACTACCCGACTCCGGTGGGACCCTCGTGGTTAGGCCGTGATCGAAGGCGGCTATAAACGAGCGACCGCTCTCCCGATCGAACAACCTTCCCAACTTCAACTCCGCTCCATCCAAAACCCTCTCCTCTCATCCGCAATCACAAACACCGGCATTCTCGCAGATAGCGGGAACCGGTGTGGCGCGGTTCGATGGCGGCCGGGCGTGAGCCCAATTCTAGGGGCCGGGGCGGCACTGTCCCGCAAGACCTGGCTTTCATACTCCCGCCGATGGTGGCCGACTGCTCCCTGCGCGCCCTGTTGCTGATGGAAAGTTTAGAAGGTGGAGGGGATAGAGGTTGGGCCAGGCTCCAGGGCGGTCGCAGCAAGGCGGTACCAGGCGCGGCTAGGACTGCTTTGGTGGAGAACTTTGCGCACGCGCCGCAGGAGCCTCGTCGCCCTCCGCCGGACCATCCTGAGCTTGAGTCGCCGGATAGGTTTGGACCTCGGAAGCTCCTCCTCTATCTGGTGTATAAGGGTTACCACGTCGTCGGCGCATACCTTATATCCCAGAACGCACATCTCGACTTCGATCCCCGATGGTGAGCCGAGCAGGGTTTTCCGGATCTCTCTCAGGCGCTCTCTGACGAGCCGAAAGAGTATTCCGGCATCGGCGACAGGCTCTTCCTCTGTTTCCCGATGTGAGATGATCTTCTCGGGAGAGAGGTTGCGTGCCGGGACGTTGTCCACAACAGCGCCGTCGCGATGAACGCGATGCTCACAAGGCAGAGCACGACCGCGAGGTCGAGGAACCAGCCGGCCGCCGAATGATGCAGGATGCTCCGCTGGATCCTCGCGGAGCCCCTCCGAGGGTCCAGGAGGCTTGTCGAGGGGCAAAGAGCGTGTTGAAGCCGCCCGGGCCGGTCGTGTAGCCTAATTTCTCAGAGGGTAGATGTCCGGTATCAGGCCGCCGCATCGCGCGGGACCTTCCTCCGGATTCCGTACCTGAGCCTCCTCTCGGCCTCGTGCTGGAGCTGGCGGACGCGCTCTTTGGTGACCCCGAGGTCCGCCCCGATCTCAGCGAGGGTGGCCGGGTCCCGGCCATCGAGACCGTAGCGCCTGATGATGACCTGGCGGCAACGATCCGGCAGTATCTCCACGGTCGCCTTGAGGTGTGAGATCTCCAAGTCCCTCACGACTGTATCCGTAGCCTCCGAGGCCGCCTCATCCACCACGAAGTCACCGATCAGCGCCGTTCCTTCCCCGGTTGAGAGCGGCCGGTCGAGGCTGGTGGCGTCTGCCGTGGAGGCCGTCATCGACAGGTGGACTTCTTCAAGGCTCCACCCGAGCTGTCCGGCTATCTCTTTCTTCGTCGGCTCCCGGCCCAGCGCCGCGAGGAGATCGTTGCGGACGCCGTGGGCTTCACGGATCTTCTCGCCCCTGTGGACCGGCACCCGGATGATCCTGCCTTTGTTCGCCACAGCCCGACCGACGGACTGACGGATCCAATACGTAGCATACGTCGAGAAACGATAACCTCTCTCGGGATCGAACCTGTCCACCGCCTTGAGGAGTCCCAGGTTGCCTTCCTGGACCAGGTCCTCCATGGACAACCCCGGCGAAGCCCCCCGGTACTTTTTCGCCACCGAAACTACCAGCCTCAGATTCTTCTCGACGAGCTTTCGGCGGGCATCTTCGTCACCCGAACGAACCCTCCTCGCGAGATCCAACTCCTCGGCCCGGCTCAGGAGCGCGTGCCGGGAGGCGCGCTCCAGATATTGGCTCATGACCTCTGGGGCGCCGGAGGAAGTCTTCTTGCGCTCGGGCCTTCTCTTTGCAACAGCAACGGCAACGCTCATTTGCAACCTCTCTCCTACTATTTACTGGCCGTGCTGGACGCCGGGTTCTCCCGCGCCGGGACTAAGCTTCGCCTTCTCCGTCGTCTTCCTGGTCTTACCAACCGGGAGTATCGGCCGGCCGGCTCCCTCGAACATCAGGGCGCTACCCGTATACCAGGCGCAAATAGCAGAGAGGATCAGCACGTATGCTCTTATCACTCCCCAGAAGTGGGTGGTGGTGAGAAACCCGACCGCCAGTCATCTTGCTCCCACCCACAGCGTGTTCAGCACCGCCGCCAGGATTATGTTTTCGCCTAGAGCCCCGATCGCTCCCATCAGCGTGATCGCGGTGAGCCCGATAAACAAGCAACCTAGCGGCACGCTCTTTCTCGCTCATGTAAGCTCTCTTCCGCTAGCCTCGCATATTTCTTGTTACAAATACTTCCACGGGCCTGTTGGTCTCCGGTAAGCTACTGTAAATAATTCGTAAGGTAAAAGTTAAGAAGCGTTGTTTTGGGCCTGTCACGCCCTGATCTTCTACTCTCGTACCCGGAGAAATTAAGATTGCATCTTGTTGTGCAATACCTCGGAAACCTTGCTGGTTCTACTTGTCCCTCGCGAAGAGCGGGCTGGCTGTTGCCCGTGGCCCGTCTCGGATTTAGGATAAGTACCTGTTTTCACGAACGGGAGAGGGAAACATAGTGGTTGAAGGTCCGTATTTGATGGGCATAGACGGCGGGACGGAGAGCGTGCGGGTCGGTATTTTCGACCGGGAGGGGACACCGGTCTCGTTCTCCTCCAGGTCCTATGCTCTCAAGCATCCGCGTCCCGGATGGGCCGAGCAGGACCCGGAAGAGTGGTGGTCTTGCCTGGTCGCCTCGGTGAGGGAGGCGATCGAGAAAGGCGGCGTCGCGCCGGAGGAGGTCGCCGGCGTCTCACTCGACTGCACGACGTGTACGGTCGTTGCGCTGGATAGGCGCGATCAGGTCTTGCGTCCGGCGATCTTGTGGATGGACGTACGCGCCGTGGATCAGGCGAACCGCGTCCGCGAGACGGGAGACCCGGCTCTCAAATACTCCGGTTACACCAACGTCTCGGCGGAGTGGATGCCGTCAAAGGCGTTGTGGCTGAAAGAGAACGAGCCTGATACCTACGAATCAGCGGAGCGTATCTGCGAGTACGCTGACTGGATGACCCACCGCCTCACCGGAGAGTGGACAGCCAGCATCAACACCGCCAGCATCCGTGGGTATCACGACCGGAACGAGGGCGGCTACCCGGAGAGCCTGTATGAGACCCTCGGCCTCGAAGACATGTTGGAGAAGCTTCCCCAAAAAGTCCTGGATATGGGGACCGTCGTCGGTGGGTTGAGGAAGGAAGCCGCCGGGGAGTTGGGACTGCCGGAAGGCATACCGGTTGCGGAGGGTGGGGCGGACGCGTGGGTCGCCATGATCGGCCTGAACGTCCTGGAGCCTGGCAAGATGGCGCTCATCACCGGCTCCTCCCACTCCATACTCGGTCAGGCGGACGATCCGGTATACGGCGCGGGATTCTTCGGCGCCTGCACCGACGCCGTGCTGCCGGGACAGTACACTGTCGAGGGTGGGCAGGTCTCGACAGGCTCTATCATCAACTGGTTCAAGAACCGCTTTTGCGGCGGGCTCGAGGCGGAGGCGAAACAGAAAGGTGAGGAAGTCTTCGACCTGCTTAACCGGCGTGCCGCGGGGGTGCCGCCCGGCTCGGAGGGTTTGATCGTCCTCGACTACTTCCAGGGCAACCGCAACCCCCACACGGACCCGGAGGCGCGCGGGATGCTGTGGGGCCTCTCGCTCAGGCACGACGTGGAGCACGTCTACCGCGCGATCCTGGAGGGCGTTTGCTATGGCACCGAGAATATCCTGTGCACCCTGCGAGAAAGCGGCTTCGAGCCTCAAGAAGTGGTGGCCTGCGGCGGACCGGCCAAGAGCGAGCTCTGGATGCAGATGCACGCCGACGTATCGAACCTGCCGATCTCGTTTACGAAGTGCGGCGACGCGCCGGCTCTGGGGTCGGCGATCCTGGCCTCCGTAGGAGCGGGTATCTACCCGGACGTTCAGGAGGCGGCCCGTAACATGGTCCACACGGAGCGGAGTATCGAGCCTGACGCGGAGAGGCACGAGGAGTATGCTTTCTACGTGGACAAGTACGTCGAGACCTACCCCCGGATGCGCGACCTGATGCAGGATACCGTCCGGCACGTAGCCGGGCAGAAGTAGGAGGCGGATGCTCGCCGCCGTCTTCGACGGTCCCGGAGAGATGGAGGTCCGGGAAGTAGAGACCCCGGAGATCGGGGCGGACGAGGTCCTCATCAAGGTCGGGGCGAATACTGTCTGCGGCACCGATGTTCGCATCCTGCGCGGGGAGAAAACGAAGGGCATCGGTCGTCCGGCCATTCTCGGCCACGAATTCGCGGGACGCATCGCCGAAGTTGGCGGAAACGTGCGGGATTACGAGGTCGGGGCGACGGTCGCGGTCTCCCCGGCGATCCCGTGTCTCCGCTGCTACTTCTGCCGCAACGGCATGGAGAACAACTGCGACTACCCGCGCATCATGGGCTACGATCTGGGCGGCGGCCTGGGCGAGTACGTGCGCGTCCCTGCCGGGGGCGTCAGGGCGGGCAACATCTTCGTCACGCGGGAAGACCTGCCGCCCGAATATCTTGCCCTGGCAGAGCCTCTAGCCTGTTGCGTCAACGGTCATCACCGCTCCCGCATCGGGCTCGACGACACGGTACTCATCATGGGCGCAGGACCGATAGGGCTCTTCCACCTCCAGCTCTCTCTCCTCTCCGGTGCCCGGACTGTGATGGTGAGCGAACCTTCCGAGGCTCGTCGGGAGTTCGCCCGGAAACTCGGCGCGCACGCCACCGTCGATCCCACGAAAGAAGACCTTGCCGTCGCTGTTCACGAAGCAACGAACGGTCTCGGGATGGACGCGGTGACGATCTGTATCGGCGTGCCGGCTCTGGTCAACGAGGCTTTCAGGCTAGCCCGAAAAGGTGGGCGGGTGAACGTCTTCGCCGGGTTGGCGAGAGCCGGTTGGGCGGAAGTGGAAGCGAACCTGATCCACTACAAGGAGCTGGAGGTGACTGGTACCTCCGACTCGCGCCGCACCGATTATGGAACGGCGCTGCGCCTGATCGAGACTGGGAAAGTCGCCGTGGAACGGATGGTGACCGACCGCTTCCCTCTAGGCTCCGCCTTGGAGGCCATAGAAAAGTCCGCCGGCGGAGAGGGGATCAAGGTCGCCGTCGTACCCTAGCGGAGGCTAGGTTTTCCTGGCTCTAGATGTCGCGGAGCGGTCGAGAAAGGCGAGGACGAGGGCAGAGGCAACGAGCCCGGCGCACAGGTAGAAGGCCGGGGAGTAACCGAGCGTGGAGATCACGAGCCCGAACAGTACGGCCCCGAGCCCCGTCCCGGCGTCGAAGGCGACGTTCCAGAGAGTGCTCCCGAGCCCTTGCTCGACCTCCGGGACGCGCTCCATTACCAGGAGCAGAGTGGAGTTCTGGAGGAGTCCGAAGCCGGTCCCGAAGAGCACGGCGGAGATCATCATCACCACGCCCCCGGAGGCGAGCCCCGCCATCCCGAGGGCGGTGGAGATCAGACCGGGCACGAGAAGGGGGTGCGAGTCGTGGCGGTCGCCGAAGCGTCCGGCCCACCACCGGGCCGCCGTGGAAGTGACGCCGACCACGAGGAGCGCGCCCGCCGCCGAGAGAAGCCCGGAGCCCGGCACGGCCAGCGGCAGGAAGGTGACGACCACCCCTCCGGCCATGGTCGCGGCTGAGAACAGCAGGACTACGCGCAGTAGGGGGCCTCTCTTCAAGCCTTCGAAGAAACCGGCGGTGCTCTCCCCGGCCTCTTGCCTGGATGGTGCTCCACCTCTGACGCCGGGGATGGCGGCGAGCCCGAGTAGCGGGGTCGCGCCCCCGATCAGGAACACTATCTCGTAGCCGAAGTGTCCGGCCATCCAGATACCCAGGGAGTTGCAGAAGATGGTCGGTAGCGTGATGGCGACGCCGAGCACCCCGAGCGCCTCGCCTCGGCGTCCGGGCGGGGCGAGGCCGACGATCAGAGAAGCGAAGAGCACCGTGACGATCCCAAACCCGATCCCCCGCGCCAGCGTTACGGCCAACGTGGATACGACGCTTCCGGTCAGGACGTACAGGAAAGACGGCGCCCCGAGGAAGAGCAGCCCGGCGGCGAGGACCGGACGGTGGCCGAATCTTCTCAGGAGGCGTGGCATCTGGATCTGGGTCAGCACGGTGGAGAACATGAATACCGCCGTGACGAGCCCCGCCCCGGAGCTTCCGCCGCCCAATCTATCCACATACAGCGGCACGACCGAGAGGAGTAACTGAAAGCCGAAGAGGGCAGCGAACGAGGTCAAGACGAGCAGGACGACCGGACGTGTCAGCAGGGTCCCTCGCCCGGTCGCCTCGGTATCTTTGGAGCCCTTCATCCGGCCGCCTTCGCTAGTTAGAGAGTCGTCTGGTCCCAGGCTACTTCATCAGGTGGCCGACCGTCGCCCTGAGAATAGTACCGAATCTGCGTCCGGGGCGGAGTCGCGGCGCGCCCCACACGAGCGCCAGGATGCCGGCCAGGGCGGCGAGGAGGACGCCGGGGATCAGGAACGCCGACCAGAAACCGAGCGCCGCCGAGACCAGACCGCCTCCGATGGGGCCGACGGCGAAGCCGACCGCGACCGCCGAGGATGCGACCCCGAACGCGGCGCCGCGACGTTCCTGTGGCACCGCGTCACGGATGGCGAGGTTCGCTACCGGTACCACCGCACCGAGGAAGAAGCTGGTTACCAGGCGCAGCATCCAGAGCTCGGGAACGTTCGAAACGAACGCCTGGGGGATCGCGGTGAGCCCTGCGAGCGCCAGGGAAAAGACTATGGCCCTGCGCGCGCCGATCTTCCCGGCGACCCGACCACCGAGCACGGAACCGGCGGCGGCGGCCAGGGCTCCGGTACCGAGGATCCAACCAGCCTGACCGGCGATATGTTTTCCGGCCGCCTCCAACGAAGCCAAAAACCCGGGCAACGCCACCCCGACGCTCGTAATGGCGATGTGCACCACGAACAAGGCGAGCAGCCCCGGTACCAGTAACTTGTAAGGCAACCCAACCTTGCCCCGCTCCTTGGATTCCTCTTCGCCGGACACTTCTCGTACGGGTTTGACTTCCTTTACCCCGAACAGCACCATCACGCCAGAGGCGGCCAGCAGGATGGAGGTCAGGAAGAAAGAGTGCCGGATCCCGGATATCTCGGCGAAGGTCCCACCGAGCGCCGGGCCGAGGCCCGCCGCGATGAAGATGACCATCTGGAGCGCCCCGAGCCTGAAACCTGCCCGCTCTTTGGGCGCGGTCGAGGCGACGAGCGCTGTCGCCGCCGGGACCGTACCCGTCAGAGTGCCCTGCACGAGCCTCAAGACGAGTAGCTGCCAGGGACTCGTGACGAAGCCCATGAGGCCCACGACCACCGAGGCGGCGAGCGTCGCCCGCAGAAGCATTGGCTTGCGTCCGACCCGGTCGGCCAGCCGCCCCCAGAGGGGTGCTGCGAGGGCCATGGTCACGCCGGCGGAGCCGTTTATGAATCCTGCCCACGCCGCCGCGTGCCCGGCGTCCTCGACCCCGAGTTGCTGCACGTAGAGCGGCATGAACGGCATCACGAACGTGAAACCAGTGGTGGCGATTAGCTGCGAGACGAGGAGCAGCGAGAACGAGAGGCTGCCCGACGCGTCGTGCCGTTCGACGATCAGTCGATTTATCCGGTTCTTCATTCAGTGGAGCCCGGCACGGCGCCGGGATAACAAATCGCCCCAGGCAGAGGCAGGTCCAACAGAGAAACTCGCGGTGTGATCTTTCCTCCCGTTTCTGTTTGCGATCTAGATAAAGGGCAAATTTCCGATTCCGGCCGCCGGGACTCTTCCGCGCGGAGACCGTCAAAGTTTTAGATGACCTCTAAATAAAAGATACCGAACTTATACGTACACGTCCAAGTGCAGTAGTTAACGGTTTCACCAATCCGCTGCGATAGCGTAGTGGGGAGGCGGTGGTCCGGGTTATCGGGGTTGGTCTTTAGCCAGGACTTCGACGCGTTTTTTGCAGAGGGCTATGTCCTTCTTGAGTTCTTTGCGGAGTGACTCAGCGCTCTTCAGGTCGGCCCGGATCTTCCCGACTCGGGCGGCCAGTTCCCGTTCTCGCGCTTCGAGGTGCTCCATCGTCTCGTGCAAGACGGTCTCCCGGGTTGCTTCCTGGGCGGCGTCCCGGACCGCCAGGAACTCCCGGATGGCGGCGAGAGAGAAGCCCATGTCCTTGAGTCGCAGGATACGTTCCAGGCGTTGGACATCCTGTTCGGCATAGAGCCTGAAACCTCCCGGCGAGCGCTCTTCCGGTTCGATCAGGCCGAGCTCTTCGTAGTATTTGATCGTCCTGGGGCTTACCCCGAACCGTCCGGCTACCTCTCCGATCTGCGTTAGTTCTCTGGAAGCATTCATCTTCTGTCATCTCTCGGTTTCATGGATTCCGCCTTCAAGTCCATGTATAAGATCCTAACAGAGCCTGGGGGTGAGGCTCGTCAACCCATCACGGAGACCCGGCACACCTGAATCGCGGTTCTTCGCCTTCCTGTTAGACTCTCTTGCAGTAGGCGTGCGGAACCCCGCTATCCGTGGATAGAGAGTGGACGAGACCCTGACCCCGAAGGCCCCGAGGACGACCGATCTTCCATGAGGCACACCCCCGGATTCGTACGGAAGAATCTGCCCGTCGCCGGCTTCCGAGGTTTCCTGGGAGCCCTGCTCCTGTTGGCGACGTTCTCTCTTACGACCGCCTGCGCCTCCGGTGAGAGTAGCCCCTCCGGGTCATCGGGGAAAAAGGCTTCCGGGACGCTCCACCGAACGGCGCCTGCCTCGTCTGGCAAGGAAGTTTCCAGTGCTCCTCCGAAAACGGTGTCCGGTGCGTCCGTCCGGCCTGAGAAACCTTCGGGCCGGGGAGGAGGTTCCACCGAGCCGCAGGTCCGTGACCTGTCGGGCAAAACCCCGGCGGCTGCGGCCTACAAAGTGGCTGCTTCCGGGCTTCGGGGGATTTCTCCCAGGAGCGTCGGCGCCGTCTACCGCAGCGAGATAGACCCTTCGTGGGCCTCCGTGCGGATCGCCGATCCGAGGGTAGCGGTCGACTTCGTGGTTTTCCTCGAAGAGAAGAATGGAGTCTGGCGGGCTAGATACTCCATCCTCGCGGACGACCCCGACCACCCTGAGAATGACACGGCGGCGCTCGTAGGGGTGCCGGACGACCTCTTGAAGGCGATCTATCCGGAGAACTTGGCGGCTTTCTATCCTGGGCTCCGCGCGGAGGCGGCAAACCCTAACGAGTTGCCGCGTGTAAGCCCGCCTGATTTCGGGACGCTGGATACAACTCACAACAACGTACCGCATCGTGATATCTGGCGATTGGATAGAGGCGTGGGAGGCGTGAGAGAGGCGGTAGGAGCCTACGATGGAGTGGCTGGCGTCTACGTGTGGGACCTGAAAAGAGGTTGGGGTTACGGGGTACGTCCCGACGAGGAGTTCTTCAGCGCTTCCGTAATAAAAGTGCCGGTAATGGTCGCCGTCTACCGCAAGATAGATAGCGGAAAACTCGCTCTTTCAGATACCTTCGAGACCAGGCCCGAGGACTGGGCCTCTGGCGCTGGATCCTTGCAGTATGAAAGCGCGGGAACGCCGCACACCGTGGGGGACTATCTGTGGCGCATGATCACCCAATCGGACAACGTGGCCGCGAACGCCCTCGTACGCATTGTCGGAGGAGCCGATCACGTCAACCAGGTGGCCCGCTCGATGGGAGCCACCGACACGCTCCTGTACCAGAAGATCACGAGCGAGCGTGCCATAGTAACCTTCCTGGACAACCGCACCACTCCCCGCGACATGGCCACGATGCTACAGAAGATAGCCCAAGGGAAAGCTGCGAGCCCCCAGAGCTGCAAGGCGATGATCGATCTCTTGCGACAGAACAAGCTGGAATCCTGGCTCGAAGCCGGTATCCCGAAAGGAGTAGAGGTAGCCAACAAGGCAGGTTGGATCTACGAAGTCTACGACGAGGTAGGGATAGTCTTCCATCGACAAAGGCCCTACGCCGTGGCGATCCTCTCCAAAGGAGGTCCCGCCGACCCCAGGAAGGCAAAGCCCGCCCTCGAAAAGATATCAGCGGCCATCTGGCAAACGCAGAACCTGCCCTGATCCTACAGTAGCTAACCTCTCTGCTGCCAGCGGGAACTCTTATCTTCAGACTCTCCCAGAGTGCGCCGGAAAGTTTTCTTCGCCTTACCTGCTTGTTTGTCTATGAAACGTGGTTATAATGCAACTTACTTTGCGCGAGACAGACAATTCAGACAGGCGGGATGAGGTTCCTTCGGGTGGATCCGGAGTAGGGCGGTGGCTGTTGTTGATCTACCAGCTCCCGAAAGGTTCTTCATCGGCCCGGACTTCCGTCTGGCGTGAGGCCAGGCGTCTGGGTGCGCTCTCGTTGCAGCACGCGGTTTGTCTGCTCCCTCTCTCGGAGGAGAATAGCGCGGCTTATGACCGGCTCGCCCGGCGCATCGAAGAGTATGGGGGAGAGGTCAGCGTGCTCGAAACCGCGTCTCCGGACGAAGCCTGGCACGAGAGGACGGTGAACCGTTTCAACGCCGCGCGCGACGAGGAGTACGAGGAGGTCGTGGACGAGACCGAGCGCTTCCGTGAGGAGATAGAGCGAGAACGCCGCAAGGGGAAATTTACCTTCGCCGAGCTCGAGGACGAAGAGAGCAACCTGGAGCGCCTGCACAAGTACCTGGCGCAGGTGGAGGCCCGCGACGCCTTCGGGGCCGGGGGGCTTACGCGGGCGTCTAAAGAAGTGGAGCTTTGCTCCGGGGTTCTGGAGGATTTCGCCCAAGAGATCTATGAATATCAGAGGGCCGCTGAGGACGAGGAGAGCCGGTGACAGCTGGTCTGCTCGCGCTCACCGTCTTCGTCGCCACGGCAGTCGAGATGGTCGAGGCCCTTACAATCGTGCTGGCTGTCGGGGTTAGCCGGGACTGGCGCTCGACGCTGCAAGGAGCTTCGGTAGCCATCGTGATTCTCGCCGTGTTGATCGCGTTCTTCGGCAACGCTCTGGCAACAGAGGTGCCCCTGCACCTGCTGCAACTCGTGGTTGGGATCGGGTTGCTCCTCTTCGGGTTGCAGTGGTTGCGTAAGGCAGTCGCGCGGGCGGCGGGCCGGAGGCCTCACCGGGACGAAGCGGCGGCCTTCGACCGGCTCGTCGGACAGATGGCGGGCACCGGAGATTCGGGTCGAAAACTCGACCCTGTCGCCTTTACAGCCGCTTTCAAGGGGGTTTTCCTGGAAGGGCTCGAGGCGGCGATCATCGCCATCACCTTCGGGGCCGCCGCCGGGCGGTTGTGGGTTGCGTTCGTGAGCGCCGGGGTCGCGGTCGCCGTAGTGATCCTGCTCGGGATGATCGTACACCGCCCGCTAGCCCGCGTCCCCGAGAACGCGATGAAGCTTGGCGTTGGCCTGCTCCTGACATCCTTCGGGACGTTCTGGGTTGTCGAGGGCCTGGGTGGCGAGTGGCCGGGCGGCGAACTGGCCATTCTCTACATAGCGGCGGTGTACTCGATACTTGCCCTCGTGGTTGTCCGGCTTCTCGCCCGTTCTCCGAAGGGTTCCCAGAGACTGCCCAACGGAGAAAATTACAACCAGAGCCGGGAGGACGATTCGTGACCCACGCTTTAGTTACTTTCGTCGAGGCTTATGGACTGGTGGCGGTTTTCATCTTGATGACGGCAGAGAGCTGCGG
>JBBPZT010000172.1:0-2993 GCA_038198625.1 Rubrobacterales bacterium | reverse complement strand
GTCCGGCCTCCCGCGGGTCCCCGAAACCGTTCCAGATGTGGGCGTTCTCTGCCACGATCCGCAGCGTCACCTTCTCGCCGCCGCCCCCGATCAGGATCGGGACCTCCCGCGTCGGGGCCGGGTTTAGTTTCCCGAGCCGCTCCTTTATAACGGGCATCGCCGCGTCCAGGTCCTTCAGTCTTCCCGCCGCCGTCCCGAACTCGTAGCCGTACTCGTCGTAGTCCTTCTCGAACCAGCCGGAGCCGATCCCGAATATCAGCCGCCCCCCGGAAATGTGGTCCACCGTGCGGGCCATGTCCGCCAGCAGGTTGGCGTTCCGGTACGAGTTACAAGTAACCAGCGCCCCGAACTCTACCCTCTCGGTAACCTCTGCCATCGCCGCCAAGAGCGTCCAACACTCGAAGTGCTTACCCTCCGGCTCCCCGTAGAGAGGATAGAAGTGATCCCAGTTAAAGAGCGTATCCGCCCCCATCTCCTCGACCCTGAGCCACGCGTCGCGCATCTGCGCGTACTCCGCGTGCTGCGGTTGAATCTGCGCCCCGACCCGTACCGCCATCTCTCGCCTCCTCGTATGGATTTCAACCCACACATTATGCACCCTCGGATGGGATCAGGCCACGGAGAAACCTTCCAACGTAGTCGCCCTCTCGTTACCGTCAACTGCCGGTCCCGGTGTCTTGAGATGCTCTTCGACGCGCCGGTGAAGCTCCATGGGACCCGGAACGGAGACGTTTCCCAACGGAAGCGGACAGCCCTCGACGGTGTACCACTCCTCGGCCCCCGCGTACCGGATGGATGCTCGCAGGCCCTCCGAGACGGTTCTGGTCGCAAGCTCCAGCTCCCCCGTTACAGCCCCGGCCTCGACGGTCATGACACCGCCGGTCGTGGAGTCGAAGGCCGAGAGGTTCTCACCCTCTCCCACGACTATCCTCCCTTGCAGCCGTTGAGCATCTGTACGAGCGCCTGTTTCTCCTGTTCGTTCACGCTCAGGTCGTACTTGGCCTTGATCTGGACCCAGCGCTTCGCGTAGTCGCACCACTCAGCCTGGTTAGGAGGTTTCCACGCCTCCGGCCCCTTGTCCCCTTTCTGCTGGTTGGCGTTGTCCTCGACAGAGAGGACCACCTCCGGGTCGTTCGCGCTCCGCCGTACTCCACGAGTTAGAGCCGCTCCTCCAGGAGTTGGCGAGCGGTACGATGTGATTTATGTCTATGTCCGACGGGTCGGTGTAGGTCCGGTTCGTGTACGGGTCAGCCATTTCCCGGAGGAGACGCGGCAACCACTCCCGACCTGTACGTTCTGGCCGTCCCGGATCAGGGCGGCGTCGCGCGTGTCGCACGATGGGTCCGCATTCCACCCGGACTGCTGCGCGTCACTCCAGTGCGGGAACTTCTCACGCGAATAACCGGCCATCGAACCCGGCGGCGAGACCGTGAGGCCGTTGAGCGTTTTCACTACGTCGGCCGGAGCCGCACCGGCATCTACCTTGCTACTGTTCGACCCGCCATTCGTTCCGCCGATGCCACCGAGATCGGAGAAGATACCCGTCCCTCCCCCCACTACGGCGAGGATCACCAACACCACGATCAACCGCACGACTTTCTTACTACTCAACAGCTCTCCCGTCTTTGTTCGTGACCGGAGTTTAACAAGGCCCGCCACACCTGGCGACCGGAGGGAAGCATCGAGTATCAGGTATATTGCGTGTTATGGTCCCGATCGCTCCTCACACCGGAGACATCCGCGCCCTCACCTTCGACGTGTTCGGCACGGTCGTTGACTGGCGCTCGACCGTCATCCGGGAAGGCGAAGAGTTGGGACATGCTAGAGGCTTCGACGTGGATTGGGCCGCTTTCGCCGACGCCTGGCGCGGCAGGTACGCTCCTTCGATGGACCGCGTGCGGCGGGGGGAGTTGTCCTGGACCAACCTCGACACCCTGCATCGCGCCTCCCTCGAAGAGCTACTCGTGGAGTTCGAGGTCGAAGGTCTCTCCGAGAAAGAGAAAGACCACCTCAACCGGGTGTGGCACCGCCTGGAGCCATGGCCGGACGCCGCCGGGGGCTTGAGACGGCTCAAGGAGCGCTACACGATAACCACGCTCTCCAACGGCAACGTCGCCCTCCTGACGAACATGGCAAAAAGGGCGGGGCTGCCGTGGGACCTGATCCTCTCGGCGGAGCTTATCCGTCACTACAAACCCGACCGGGAGACCTACCGGATGGTCCCGGATCTGTTAGGTTTGCGACCGGATGAGGTCACTATGGTCGCCGCGCACCCGGACGACCTGCGCGCCGCGCGGGAATCAGGCTTGCGAACGGCATACGTGCCGCGTCCCGTTGAGTTCGGCCCCGGAGGAGAAGCCGAAGCGCCGGATCGGACCTTTGATGTCGTGGCTACAGACTTCCTCGACCTTGCGGATCAGCTCGGCGCGTAGCGCTGGGTGTCGAGGCTCGGTAGGAAGTTTCTACCGTAGCGTGCCGGCGTAGAGCCTCTCCCAGGCGTCCATCTCGGGCGTGAAGTAGCGGACGCGGGTCTTTTTGTACTCGCGGGTCGAGTAGAGTGAGGCGTAATCCGTGAGGCCACTTTCTGCGGACATGGCGTCCAGGATCTTCTCGCACTCCTCGACGCTCCGGCCGTGGACCATCGAAAACAAGGCGTAGGGCCAGTCCTCGTAGACCGGGCGCTGGTAACAGTGGGAGACTGCCTGGTACTGGGCAAACATGTTGCCGATCTCCTCCACGCGCTCTTCCGGCGCCTTCCAGACGCCCATCGCGTTGGCCCGGAAGCCCGCCTTTCGGTGGTAGAGGACGGCCGAGAAGCGGCGCATGATCTTGCGTCGTTTCAGGTCATAGGCCCGTTCCAAAAGCTCCTCGTACGAGAGCCCGACCTGCTCTCCCCACAAATCGAACGGCCTGGGGGTCAGCGGAATATCCTCCTGTAACGCCCGGATGGCCGCCTTGTCCTCTTCCGAGATGTTCTTGTCGGCGGCGACCCG
>JBBPZT010000171.1:0-3296 GCA_038198625.1 Rubrobacterales bacterium | reverse complement strand
CTGATCTACGTGGCGGACAAGCGGCGTGCCTTCGAGGAGTTCCATCGGGTCTTGAAGCCCGGCGGTAGGCTCTCCATTTTCGAGCCGATCAACCGCTTCGGCTCTCGCACTCATTCTATCGAAAACGGCTTCTTCGCTGGTTACGATGTAACGTCTGTTCTTGACCTCGCCCGGAAGGTATGGAGCGTCTACGAGCGCATCCAGCCTCCTGACACTGATCCCATGCTCGACTTCGACGAACGCGACTTGCTAGAGTTGGCGGAAAGCGTCGGTTTCGAGGAGGTCCATCTGGACTACGAGGCGGAGGTCACACCCGGCGACCGGGCGACCTGGGGCAAAATCCGCGACTGGAACACCTTCCTCGAATCCTCCGGAAACCCGAAGATACCCACCATGAAAGAGGTCATGAACGAGACATTGACACCGGAAGAGATCGAACATTTTACCGAGTACCTCCGTCCGCTGGTAGAGCGAAACGAGAGGACGGCGCGCACGGCCAGCGCCTACCTGTGGGCCGTAAAAGGAGGTGCCTGAGTGTCCGCCGAGAGCCGGGTTGCCCTCGTAACCGGAGCCGGGCGCGGCATCGGTCGTCGGGTGGCGCTGGAGTTGGCGGCCCGTGGTTACGCCGTAGCCGCCAACGACCTGCGCGAGCCGGAAGAAGTGTTGGGAGGGCTGCGAGACGCTGGTGCTAACGTGCTCTCCGTGCCGGGCGACGTTTCGGACGAGACGGCGGTGAGGGAGATGGTCGGGACGATCGTGGAACGTTTCGGTCGGATAGACGTGCTGGTCAACAACGCCGGGGTGAGCTTCATAACTCCCGCCGAGGAGACGAGCCTCGCCGACTGGAACCGGACTCTCGCCGTGAACCTGACCGGCCCTTTTTTGATGTGCCGGGAGTTCGGGAAGGTGATGCTCGAACAAGGGCAAGGTAGCATCGTGAACATCAGTTCGGTGGCGGGGTTGCTCGGGGTCTCGGATCGGGCGGCGTACAACGCCAGCAAGCACGGGCTCGTCGGCCTCACGCGCACCCTGGCCGCCGAGTGGGGCGGGCGCGGCGTGCGGGTGAACGCCGTGTGCCCCGGATGGGTCAAAACGGAGATGGACAAGGAAGACCAGGCGGGCGGCGGCTACACCGACGCGGACATCGAGGGCCGGGTCCCGATGGGCCGTTTCGCGCGGCCGGAGGACATAGCGCGGCCCGTTGCTTTCCTGGCCGACCCGGAGCAGAGCGGCTTCGTCAACGGTCACACTCTCTCCGTGGACGGCGGCTGGTTCGGAGACGGGGGCTGGGAGAGCCTCCGCCGCCGCAAGCAGGAAGGCTAGCCACCATAAAGACTGCCCGATGGTTCATTGCTCGCCTTATAGTCGGCGACGGTATTCTGGATTCTTTAACGCTGGAAAGAGTGAACGTAGGGTAAACTCGTTCTTTAGTGAAAGCCGGAACGGGACGAGCAATGGCTTCGGTGAGGAGCGCGGTTAGAGCGTGGCCGCTCCTGCTGGTACTCTTGGTAGCCGCGTGCAGCAGCGACTCCTCGAATAATGCGAACGGTCCATCCAGGACCGCGTCCAACGACCGATCGTCCACTATGGTCGCTTCTCAGAAGATAGATTGGGTCAGGTTCGGCTTTGATCCGGCTCGCGACGGTGTCAACCCGAAAGAAAAGAGCATCACACCGAAAACGGTTGGCGGGCTTCATAGACTCTGGAGCGCGAACTTGCCCGACACAGCCGACTCTTCTCCAGCGCTTTTTCACGACCTTGAAGTCTCCGGCAAGGCTCGCGACGTACTCTACGCGACGACCAAAGACGGCCGCATCGTCGCCCTCGACGCCGGTAGCGGTAAGCTTCTCTGGAGCCAAAAGCCTTCCGGGCCGAACATCACGACCTCCTCGCCGGTCTTGGATTCCTCGAAGAAGCTTGTCTTTTCCTACGGTCTCGACGGCAGCCTCCACAAGTACGACGCCGCGACCGGGAGAGAGACAAAGGACGGAAGTTGGCCGGCACGGATCACCTCAATGCCAAACACGGAGAAAGGGTCTTCTGCGCTCAACATCGCCGACGGGCGTGTCTATGTCACCACCAGCGGCTACCTCGGGGACTCGCCTCCCTACCAGGGACACGTAGTCGCTGTCGACGAAGCGAGCGGCAAGTCAGAGGTCTTCAACAGCCTCTGCTCCAACGCTCGCCATCTACTCTCGGACGGTGATTGCTCCTCGCAACTCTCCGGCATATGGGGACGCGGGGGAGCCGTCGTCGACCGCGCGACGAACAGCGTTTTTACTACGTCCGGCAACGGACCATTCAACGCCAACAACGGTGGAAACGATTATGGCGACAGCGTCTTGAAGCTCGGCATCGAGGATCTGCGGCTGCAAAGCTCTTACACACCAAAGGACTATCGTCAGCTCCAGGAACGGGACGCCGATCTCGGCAGCGTCTCTCCGGCGCTTCTGCCGAAGATCCCGGAGAGCAAGACTCCATATCTGCTCGTCCAGGGCGGCAAGGACGGGAAGCTCCGTCTGATCGACCGTGAGAACCTGAGCGGTGAGGGCGGCGCTGGACACGCTGGCGGGGCGCTACAGGTCATAGACTCCGCCGGTTGCGGAACCTTCACCCAACCTGTGGTGTGGAAAAGCGCGGGTCGTATCCGTCTCATAGTGGCCGGTAACTGCGGCCTCGCCTCGTACCAGGTGCGGACAGACAGCGGCGGCAAGACCAGCCTGAAGCTCGACTGGAAGACCGATGACAAGAGCACGACCCCCGTTTTGGCTGGAGGCATCCTCTTCGCCGCCACGGACGGAAACTTGCTCGCGCTCGACCCGACCAACGGCCGTCACCTGTGGTCCAGTACGCAGAGCAGCGCGGGTGGCTCGATAGGCGACATCCACTGGGAGAGCCCCATCGTCGCCAACGGCAGGGTCTACGTCTCGGACGAATCAGGCGCGATGACCGCCTACGGCCTCGGCAAGTAGGACTACCGGAGAGGACGTCTCTCCATCAACTTCTCCGGCCTCTCGATCTCCTCGAAGCCGTATCTCCGGTACAGTTCGTGCGCGTTCTCCGTGGTCAGCCGCCAGGCGAGACCCGCGAGATCCGGGTGGGAGAGCACGACTTCCACGAGCCACCGGCCGAGCCCTCGTCCCCGATGCGCCTCCAGGATGAACACGTCCGATAGGTGGGCGACGGTGGCGTGGTCCGTCAGCACCCTGGCGTAACCGACTTGTTCCCCTTCTCCGTAGACGCCGAAGTTGAGTGAGTTGTCGACGGAGCGCTGCACGACTTCGACCGTCCTGTCG
>JBBPZT010000170.1:0-6962 GCA_038198625.1 Rubrobacterales bacterium | reverse complement strand
CGCAACTCGTCCTTGAGCGCCTTGCGGGTCTCTTTCGAGCCCCGCTTCTTGCAGTCCCCACCCTTGCAGACGAAGACGTGCGCGGAGTAGTCCCGGACCTTCGCCTGCGGCAGCGTCGCGACGGTAGAACCTTCGGCCCGTGTGGAGCCCTTCTTCGACTTCTTTTTCTTGGAGATGGTTTCCTCCGATCCTGGACCCGGCAAAGCGGCTGCTTCGGATTCTTCGAATAACTGGGAATCATTCCCGATAGGCTGAATATATCATGGTAGAGGCCGGGAGGGTATGATTTATTAGCGGTAGAAATAAAGAGAGGGTGGAGATATTCATTTTGGAGCGGCAGTCGGTAATAGACGTAGGATCTAACACCATACACCTCCTGGTTGCGGAGGTGGGGGATGGGGAGGTCTTGCCCGTTACCGCCGAGAAGTTTTCGGCCCGGCTCGGGGCCGGGGTGGAGAAGAGCGGGAAGCTAAAAGAGGAGCGGCTGGAGCTCGCGGCGGATGCTATCGGGTTCTTCTCGCGGATAGCCGGGTTGAATGGGGCGCCGGGTCCGACGATACTCGCCACCAGCGCCGTGCGGGACTCGAAGAACGGACAAGAGCTAATAGAGCGGGTACGGGAGATCACGGGCCTCGGGATGCGTCTCATCTCTGGGGAGGAGGAGGCGGAGCTCGGGTTTCGCGGGGCCGTATCTGCTGTCGGGGCGACGGCGTGGGAGGGGCCCGCGCTTGTCGTGGACCTCGGCGGTGGGTCTGCCCAGCTAATAGTCGGTGAGGCGTCCAGCGGTCCGCTAATGCAGGTTTCCCTACCGCTTGGGTCCAACCGCACCACCGAGCGGTTCGTCGGGCACGATCCGGCCAAAAAGAAGGAGTTGCGGGCGCTGGATCAGCACGTAAAGGAGATGATGCCCGGGTGGAGCCTGGCGTCCAGGGTGCCGGTCGTGGCGGTTGGGGGCTCGGCTCGGGCGATGGTGAAGATCACGCGTGACAAACTAACGCTTGGGAGGATGAGGGAACTGGCGGAGGAGGTCTGCGAGGTTCCTTCGGCGGTCGTGGCGCGGGAGAACGGGCTGGCGCCCGAGCGGACGCGGGTCCTGCCGGCGGCGATCACGACGCTCGCGGCGATTCTGGAGCACTTCGAAAAGCCGGAGTTGACCGTGGCCCGCGGAGGACTGAGGGAGGGGACCGTGCTCGCGCTCGCGGCGGGAGAGTTGAAGAGAGAGGAGAAGTCTTGACCGACACAGTGGAGACAAAGAGGGCAAACCTCTCGGACCCGTCTCTGTACTTGAATCGGGAACTCTCGTACCTCTCCTTTATAGAGCGTGTCCTGGCGCAGGCCAGAGACGAACGTCATCCTCTCCTGGAGAGGATGCGTTTTCTGTCGATCTCCGCGACTGTCCTGGACGAGTTTTTCATGATCCGGGTCTCGGGGCTGCAGCAGCAGGTCGCGGCCGAGTTGCCCAACCCCGTCCCCGACGGCATGACCCCGGAAGAACAGCTCTCGCGCATCCATGACCACACCGAGGAGTTCCTGGCCGGGCAGAGAGAAGTCCTCGAAAAAACGCTCTTGCCGACGCTCAGGGAGGAGGGGATAAACCTCGTCCCTTACGCCAGGTTACGCAAAAAAGAGAAACAGGAGCTTCGGGAACTGTTTGTCGAAGAAATACTGCCGGTCTTGACGCCGCTCGCCATAGACCCGTCACACCCGTTCCCGCATATCTCCAACCTCTCGCTGAACCTGTTGGTGGTGATCGAAGACAACAGTCGTAAGGTAATGGCCCGCCTCAAGGTGCCTACGACCATCGACCGCTTCCTGCGTCTCTCCGACGAGGGAATGGACCAAGACGGACAGAGACCCGAGGTTCGTCTAGTGAGGGTCGAGGAGGTCCTCGCGGCGAACCTGGACGAGTTGTTCCCCGGCAAGGAGATATCGTCCAGCTACGTCTTCCAGGTCACACGCAGCGCGGATTTCGTGATCGAGGAGGACGAGGCGGCGGATCTCTTGCAGGCTATCGAGGATGAGTTGGAGAGCCGCTGGTTCGGTCAAAGCATCCGGCTCGTAGTTACGGAAAGTATGCCGGAGAAGTTGCGTGAGTGGCTGGCGGCCAACCTCGGGATAGAGCCGGGCGCGGTGTATGCTGTCCCGGAGCCGATAGGACTCGGAGATTACGAAGCGTTGACGCATCTGGACCGCCCGGACTTGCTGTATCCGCCCATAACGACGCGGGTTCCCGAGGAGATCCGGAGCGCCCGCTCCATAACCCAGGCGATCCGTCAGGGGGACGTGCTGCTTTATCATCCCTACGACTCTTTTACTCCCGTGGTCGAGTTCGTGCGGGCGGCCGCCTCGGACCCGGATGTGCTCGCCATCAAGCAGACTCTCTACCGTGTCGGCTCCAACTCCCCGATAGTCGAAGCTCTGTCGGAAGCCCGCGACGAACAGACGCAGGTCGCCGTTCTGGTCGAACTGAAAGCCCGCTTCGATGAGCAGCCGAACATAGGATGGGCGCGCAAGTTGGAGGCCCAGGGCGTACACGTCGCCTACGGCATCGTGGGCCTGAAGACGCACGCCAAGATCTGCCTGGTCGTCCGGCGCGAGGGCTCGGGTCTCCGGCGCTACGTCCATCTCGGGACCGGCAACTACAATCCCTCGACGGCCCGGATCTACACGGACTTCTCCTACTTCACCGACGACCCGAACCTCTGTGAGGACGGCTCCGACCTCTTCAACTACCTCACCGGCTACTCCTCTCAGGAGGAGTACAATGCCCTTCTCGTGGCCCCCCTGACGATGCGCGATGGCGTACTGCGTCTGATCGATGAGCAGGTACAGAGGGCGAAGAACGGCCAGCCGGCCCTCATTACCTGGAAGGTCAACTCCCTGACGGACCCGGAGATCATCGAAGCGCTCTACAAGGCGTCCCAGTCGGGGGTGAAGATAGACTTGATCATCCGGAGCATCTGCTGCTTGAAACCGGGGATGGAGGGTGTGAGCGAGAACATCCGGGTGGTGTCGCTGGTGGGTCGCTTTTTGGAGCATGCGCGGGTCTTCGCCTTCGGGAGCGGCGAGGATGAGAAGATCCTCCTCGGCAGCGCCGACATGATGCAGCGTAACCTCGACCGCCGGGTCGAGCACCTGTTCCCGCTACGCGAGGAGCGGCACCGAAAGAGGATCCGGCACATTCTCGACCTCCAACTCTCCGACACGGCCAACGGCTGGGAGTTGAAACCTGACGGTTCCTCTGAGCGGCGGTACCCACCGGAGGGCGAAGCCCCGATGGACAGCCAGGCGATCATGCTGGAAGGCTCCGGCTAGGAGACACGAAAGCATCCGTGAGAGGAGACTGGGTGGAACCTTACGCGAGTATCATCAGCCGGGAAGCCCGTGGGTAATTCCACACGTGAGCAGGGCCAGCCGATCGGCACGGTTGCTGAGGAGGTCGAGTGGCAGTTCGACGCCGCTGATTTGCGATCCGTCAGGGACTGGATGGAGGAAAACATCCCGCAAAACGGCCTGTCCTCGGAACCCGGAGAGGTTCGGCTGCTCACGGATACCTACTTCGACACCGCCGACTGGCGACTCTACCGTGCCGGATACGCCCTGCGGTTGAGGGAGAGGGGCAAGAGCGTAGAGGCCACGATGAAGTCTCTGGAGGGCAACGGCCCAGAGATCCGGCGGCGGCGCGAGGTCACCGAACCGCTTGGAAGCGGGGCTGTCGAGGAGGTGCGGAAGGCTCCCGGTCTGGTGGGTGAGAGGGTGAGATTTCTCATCGGCCGTCGGGTTCTGAAGCCGCTCTTCGTGGTTCACACCCGCCGGACCGCTTACGCGATGTCCTTCGACGGTGAAGGTGTTGGCGAGGTGGCGCTGGACGAGACGGAGTTTCCACTAGAAAACGACGCGGATCCGGTGACGCTCCAACGCGTCGAGTTCGAGGTTCGGTCGGAGTCTACCCCCGGAATCGAGGGCTTCGTCGAAAACTTGAAGGTGGATTGTGGGCTTACGCCCGCTGTCTCCTCCAAGTACGAAGCAGGGCTTCGTATCTGGGAACTGGAGCCTCCCGGCCCACCAGAGCTTGGACCGACCGGTATGGACGCTTCTGGGTCGGCCGGGGAGGCGGCGTTCGCCGTGATGCGCGAGCAGTTCGGGGTTTTCCTGTCGCACGAGGGCGGCGCCCGCATCGGTGAAAACCCGGAGGAGTTGCACGACATGCGGGTCGCGGGCCGCAGGCTCAGGGCCGCTGCCAGTATCTTCGATGATGCTTTGCCCGCGAAGACCGGAGACCTCCTGGAAGAGTTGCGGTACTTCGCCGGGATACCAGGTGAGGTTCGGGACTTCGACGTGCAGATCGGACAACTCGAATCCTGGATAACCAGAGCAGACCCGGAGGACCGGGAGCCGCTCGCAGAGTTGATCTCCCTGCTCGGGGAGCGGCGCGAGAAAGCCCGCCGCCGGATGCTCCGGGCCTTCGACACCGGACGCTACAGGCGCTTCGTCGAGGAGTTCGCGGAATTCCTCCGGCAGGGACCTTCCAGGCGTCAGGCCGCACGTCGATCCCTGGTTGCCTTCGCGCCGGAGCAGGTCCGGCTCCGCTACCGCAAGATGCGTAAGGCCGGAGATGGGATCTCCGCCCGATCGCTCGCGGAGGATTACCATAAGCTACGTAAGCGTAGCCGCCGGCTGCGCTACGCTCTGGAGTTCCTATCCGGTGTGTACGGCAAACCCGCCACGAAGCTTATCCAACCGCTGAAAGACCTCCAGGACGTGCTCGGAGGACATCAAGATGCCGTGGTAGGCGCCTCCCGGCTCCGTGATCTCCGCGACGACGGGAGCTTTGATTCATCGCCGCAAATGCTTTTCATCATGGGTAGTATCCACCACCGTTACGAAACTCTCGCCAGTGAGAGGCGCGGGCGTTTCCCGAAAGTCTACGACGAGGTAACGGGCAAGCGTTGGAAGAAGCTCGACAGGACGATGCGAAAGAGCGCCTCTTGATAAGAACAGCCGAGTATCTCAGGAAGTCTGATCCGTGAAAACGCTATACCTGATCCGTCACGCTGTCGCCTACCCGCGCGATGCAAACCGTTGGCCGGACGACGGCGAGCGTCCCCTGACACCGGAGGGAGAGCGGGATTTCGAGGCTGTAGCCAAGCAGCTAGGTTCTCTAGCTCCCCGGATAGACGTGCTCCTCAGCAGCCCGTTCGTCCGGGCGTGGCGCACGGCTGAGTTGCTCGACGAGGAGACCAGCTGGCCTTCCCCCGGTCCTTTTCCCGCGCTGGAGCCCGATGTACCGTCACACAAAGTCGCCGCGGCCCTCGAAACCTACGAGGACCTCGAGTTTGTCGCCCTGGTGGGGCACCGTCCCAGCTTGCACGAGCTTGCCTCATATCTGCTCTCCGGCGAGGCCGACCGCTTGAACCTGGGTTTAAAGAAAGGCGGGGCGGCATGCCTGCATTTTGACGGCCCGCCCGGCGCCGGAAATGCCAAGCTACGCTGGTTGCTGACGCCAAAGGTCTTGCGCTCTCTGAGCGATGAGTCGGGCTAGGTCGTTTTCAGGAAGATCTCCGCCAGCGTCTCCGGGCTCGGATATTCCTCGCGCAGGTTGAGCAGCGTAAGCTCCACGCGGTCTACCTGGATCTCCCCGATCGGCCAATCCCGGTAGCGGTCGATGGTAGAGACGAGATCCTCCGGGGCGGTCGTGCCGTCCGGGGCCTGGAAATAAGCAAGGGTCAGGTGGGGCGGTCCGGATGGTGTCTTCAAGCCGCAACCCTGACAGACCTCACGGCGGAGTTTCTCCAGCATCCCTCCGTCGTGTGTCTCGACGAACGCTGCTCCAGGGAAGGCGTTGAGGTTGGCGAGCCGTACGGAGAAGGCCGGAAAGCCCGCTAAAGAGCGCCGGGCGCTCCCTTCCACTTCCGCCAGCCATTCGCGGGAGATGTCACCCTCGTCTTCCGGTTCCTGGACCAGGAAACCGAGCAGGAGCAGGGTAATGTGCATGAAGTGATCCGGGTGTAGAGAGACGTATGGCAGTGGCCGGAGGGCTTCCTTCAAAGGCTCTAGACGCTCCTGAAAACAGGAAACGTCGACCGGGACCATGAAACAGGCCGAAAGCGCGTGCGCATCCCGCCACCCTGGGTCCATGTAACCGCCGAACTCCAGACGATGCTCGGAGGAAAAACTTTCCCACACCTCTTCATAGCTGCCCACGATACAATTCTACCAGATCTAGAGCAGCCTCCGAGTGACATCTCGAAAGAGCGACGGCCCCTCCGGAGTATGACCGGAGAGGCCGTTCTTTGTGTGCGAGGCCTAGACGGCCTGTTTCTACCGGAACGTTTAGTCGGCAGAGGTAGAGACTAGGTCTCCCTGCACTATGTAACGCTGGTCATAGGCCGGCGGGTTGACGCAGGTCTGGAGCGTCACCACGGTTTGGCCCGCCACCGGACCCGTCACGTACGTGTCGTAGGGCGATACGGTCATGATCCTGGAAACCCTGTAAGTATAAGTCGTGCCGTTAGAGTCGCTCAGGTAGATCATGTCGCCCGCAACCATGTTCGGCAACTTGGCAAACTGCAGGTAGCTGCCGGTCCCCGCATACCCGAGCACGTGCCCCGCGATGTACGTGTTGGATCCTGCTTGCCACGGAAAGCCTGTTTGGGGCAGGTGGATCGCACCGTTGTCCAGCGCCGCGGGGTCACTGGTATTTGCCACGTAGGAATTGGAAATCCCTATGGCCGGGACCGTCAGATAGAGGTCCGTGCCGGAAGGAGTAGCCGGCGCCGCCGTCGCAACCTGTTGGGTAGTATCGGCTGTCGTCGCCTTCGTGGTAGAAGTAGCCGGCGCCGCCGTCGCAACCTGCTGGGTAGTATCGGCAGTCGTCGCCTTCGTGGTAGAAGAATCCGGCGCCGACGTCGCAACCTTCTCGGTATTATCGTGAGACGACGCCTTCGTGGTCGAAGCTTGCT
>JBBPZT010000169.1:0-6283 GCA_038198625.1 Rubrobacterales bacterium | reverse complement strand
TGGTATCCCGTAAGCTTTCGCCTGGGCCTCGGCCCGCTCGGGGAGCAGGTCGGCGCATGCGACGACCTCCAGCCCGTCGAGGGCCGCCGCGTTTCGGAGGTATACGTCGCTTATTTTCCCACACCCGATCACCCCTACCTTTACTACCGTCTTTTCCAAAACAGCACTCCTCCCTCCGGTTTCCGGGCGGTCTAACGACTGGCCCACAGCATGCCGCGGCGCACGACCTCACGGGCCTCCGGCACATCGAAGTCGGCCGCGACATGCCCGAGCGAGCAGTAGAAGACCCTACCCGCGCCCCACTTCTTTTTCCAGACCACCGGGACGACAGCACCCTCTATCCACGGCGCGTGCTCCCCGCCGAAGGTCGTGGTCGCCAGCACCTCGTTGGCCGGGTCCACGTGCATGTAGTACTGCTCGGAGCGCATCCCGAAGTCCTGGAGCCCGGCGGTTATAGGGTCGTCGTGGTCGATGACGTTCACCTCGTAGTCGATTATGTTGCCGGGATGGGCCACCCACTGGCCGCCGACCATGAACTGGTAGTTCACACTCCCGCGGAAGGAATCCGCCATGCCGCCGTGCCAGCCGGCGATCCCGACGCCGCTCTCCACAGCCCCCAGCAGGCCCCGCTCCTGCTCCTCGCTGATGGTCCCCATCGTCCACACGGACACCACCAGGTCGAGAGAGCGCATCCTCTCCTCGTCCAGGTAGGAGTCGAGCGAGGTGGAGACCTCCACCCCGTAGCCTCTCTCTTCGAGCAGCGGCGCGAAGACGGCCGCGCACTTCCCCGGCTCGTGTCCCTCCCAACCCCCGCAGACGAACAGCGCGGACTTCAACTCCGCCCCCCATCTTCGTCGCCGAGCCTGACCTCCCGGCCTTCGAGCGCCGAAGCATAGCAGGCATCTATCACGCGGGCGCGCCGCAGGCCCTGTTCCCCATCGTGTCCCTTCCAGTCACCACCGCGGATGGTCCCGACGAACCGGCTGACGACGCTCCGGTGTCCCTCGCGGGCTCTTATCTCCGGATAGACGACGGCCGGTACGCCCGCGACATCAGTGTAGATACGAACGGTGTCTTCGGTAACGTAATCCTTGACCCTCATCTCGGCGCCCCCGTCGGTGCCGTAGAGAGTAACGCCGAAGTCGTCGCTAGACTCGCGGTAGGCGGCCCATCCCGCTTCCAGGTTCAACGTCGCGCCCCCCGAGAGCCGGATAAAAGCGGTGGCCAGGTCTTCCACCTCGTAGGCGTCGCCGACTATCGTTTTGTCGGCGTCTTCGGCGTAGCTGCGGCTACCGCGTCCCTGGGGACCGAGCTCCGCGTAGGTGGCGCAACTAACACTCTCGACCTCCGGCTCGCCGAGCAAGTAGAGGGCCATGTCCAGCATGTGAACGCCCAGGTCTATGAGCGGGCCGCCGCCGGCCATCTCTTTGCTTGTAAACCAGCTACCCATACCGGGGATGCCGTCGCGCCGCATCCAGCTAGCCTTGACGTGGTAGACCCTGCCCAGGTTACCTTCCAGAACGTGCCGCTTGAGCGCCTGCACGTCGCCCCGCTCCCGCTGGGTAAAAGCGACGTTCACCACACGACCGGCTTCCCGCGCCGCCCGCACTATCCTTTCGGCCTCCTTCCCCGTCCGCGCCAGCGGCTTCTCGCACAGGACATGCTTGCCGCCCTCCAGCGCCGCGACGGCTATCAGGGTGTGCAGGTGGTTCGGCGTACAGACGCTCACGATGTCGAGGTCGTCGCGGGCGACGAGACCCTCGTAATCTTCGTAGAGGTTTGGTACGCCGTAGCTCTTGCCCAGCGCCTCTAGCCGGCCTTTCTCCAGGCCAGCCAGCGCGACCGCCTCCACCCCCGGCAGCCCGACGTAGGACTTCAGGTGCTGCTCCCCGGCCCACCCCAGGCCCACGACCCCTGCGCGCAGGGGTCTCATAGAATCTTGCTCCTCTAACAAACCATCCTCCTCAACGCTCGTAATTCAGCGGCTCTGCCGGAAACTTTACGACAGCGCGGGGAGTAATGCCCGACTCTTGCCCCCGGCCCGGGCTTCGAACTCGTTCCCGATCCAGGTTCTCTCGGCCCGCACGATGAGACATTGGCTCCACGACAGCCCGGTACACGTCTGAAGCGTCACCAGGTCGCTGCCCCGGACCTGACCCATCACCCAAGAGCCTCTGGGGAGACGACGAAGATATGATCGTCTATGCCGAACACCCCGCCCTAAAGTTTTCCCTTGAACGCCCGATCCAGCACCGAAGGCAGCAACGCATCCAACTCGGCGGCGGTCTCGGCCTGAAGCTGCTTCAGTGAGTCCACCTTCGCTTGCAGGTCGTCGAGGTAGGCAACGATGCGTTGCTGCTCTGAAAGAGAAGGAAGGGCTATGGGCAAAGCTCTCAATTTCGTGGCGTTCACATTAGCTTGACCCGTCATCTGTGTCTTCTCTTTGAGCATGTACGCACGACCAAGAGGAGAGTTGAGGTACAAAGACATGAGCTTGGGTTCGACTCTCGTACTATCGAGGCGCAGCCGGATGAGATAAGAGGCAAATACGTATGCTTCTTCGAGGTCGAAGACAGCACACTTGCCGACCAACTCGGCGCTATTCGTTCGATTGACTAACACGTCTCCTGTTGCAAGGTGGAGTTTTGCTAATTCGCTGTCGCTGAGATGCAAATATTTGAGATCACGTAAATCCAAACGACCTTGCTGAATGTTTCCCATTCTTAGCACTGGCGTCCCAGTGTTATCGTCCGTAGTTTTTTGGGAGGTACCATAGCGAGTATCTACTAAGTAGTTTTCGAGGCTTTTCATCTGCCATCCGCGTAGTTCTGCGTTGGAAAATAAGCTTGTTATCTCTGAACTAACCAGCGCTTCCGCTTCCTCCACCGCCTGCCGCCGCAGCCTCCGCGCCTCTTCGATCCTGGCGGCAAGCTCCTCGATCCGCGCCACGATGCGCCGCTGCTCGGGGAGTGGGGGGAGAGGTATCTTGTACTCAAGGACATGAGTTGGTCGTATTGCAGCGTAGTTGGTCGAGCCTTGTGCCGAGACTTGCTCTCGAAAAGCTGGCGTCCGAACAAAGTAGTCCAAGAAGCGTCTGTCCAAAGTGCCTTCATCGATCTCAAACAGAAAATAATGACTACTTACGATCGCTTCGTCCAAATCTGTGGGGATGACGCCAAATCCTCCGACTTTCGCATCTATCTCGGCTACCAGTAACTCGCCAGCACGGCAGACTTGCTGCTTCTTCGTCTTAATTTCAGAGCCGGTTACGGTGTCCCGCAGCACTATACCCTTGGCGTGCAACTGTACGCGACAGCGTTTGTAAACCTTGAAATCGTCTATCTCGACGAACTCTTTACGATGCCGAATTGCGCTTCCTAGCGGTACCAGGGGAAAGCCGTTGTTCAATTCTCCGACCTCGCCAGCGTCTGACGGATCTCGCCCATGATCTCCGCGATGCGCCGCTCTTTCTCCAGGATGCTCTCCACCAACTCCTCGGGTGGCAGGTGCTCCAGCTCTTCTTTCGCGTGCGGGTTCTTTACGTCCAGGTTGCAGCCGTTCGCTAGGATCTCCTCGGCGCTCACCTTCCAGGCGCGTTCGTTCTCTTCGCGGTCCTTCCACCACGTCAGACAGTCGGCGAACTCCTCGTAGCGCATGGGTTTGGTCTTGGTGTAGTTCTTTCGGCCCTCGGGGAGCGGCTGCTCGTAGTACCAGACTTCCTCTGTAGGCCCGGATCGGTCGAAGAACAGCAAGTTCGTCGGGATGCTCGTGTACGGGGCGAAGATGCCGTTGGGCAGCCGCACGATGGTGTGCAGGTTGAACTCCTTGAGCAGTTCTTCCTTGATCCTCGCCGCGACGCCCCCGGCGAAGAGCGTCCCGTTCGGCACGACTATGCCCGCCCGTCCGGGTTTCGGGTGCCGCCGGAGCTTCCGCATGATGAGTTGCAGGAAGAGCAGCGCCGTCTCGCTCGTCTGCTTGTCGATGGGGAAGTTGTTCTGGATGCCGCGTTCCTCCTCGCCCCCGAATGGCGGGTTCGTGAGGATCACATCCACCCGGTCCCTGTCCCCGATCTCGCGCAGCGGGTGCCGCAGGCTGTTGCCGGGATCAATCTTCGGCGACTCCAGCCCGTGCAAGAGCAGGCTCATCTGCGCCATCAGGTACGGAAGCGGCTTGGCCTCGCCCCCGAAGATGCTCCCGTTCTGCAACACCTCGCGGTCCTCGACCGTTTCGCAGAGTTTCTCCAGGTGCGAGTACGCCTCCACCAGAAATCCCCCGGTACCGCACGCCGGGTCCAGTACCGACTCGCCCAGCCTCGGGTCCGTGACCTCCACCATAAAGCGCACCACGGGCCTGGGCGTGTAGAATTCGCCCGAGTCGCCGGCGGCGTCGCGCATCTCCTTCAGCATCGACTCGTAGAGATGACCGAGAGTGTGGATCTCATCCGTCGAGCCAAAGTCTAGGCCGTTCACCTTGTTGACGACATCCCGCAGCAGGTAGCCGTTTATCATCCGGTTCACCGTGCCGCGGAACACGGTCGCTATTACGTCTCGCCGGTCACCGCCCTCCGCCTCTCCCCGCAACCCCCGCAGGTAGGCGAAGAGCCCCGGTCCTCGCTCGCCGTCCGGCCGCACGGCCTCCTCATTGTTCACGAAGGAGATCAACTCGTCCCCCGTCATGCCCGTCTCGTCCGAGGCCCAGTCCCGCCACCTGTACGGCGCCTCGATCACCGGCCGGTACTTATCCTCCGAGAGCAGCGCCTCATCCTCCCGCACCCGCTCCGTGTCATCCAAAAACTTCAGGAACAGCACCCACGTCAGCATCGGCAGCCGGTCCAGCTCCCCCGAAAGCCCCTTGTCCTTCCGCATAATGTCCCGCGCGGACTTGATAATCCCACCGAGCTGCTGCGCGGTCGTGGGCGTCTGGATGAGTCTGGGCTGTCGGGTGGATGCCAAGCTGTTTCTCCTACTCCGTGGGTGATTGAGGTACGTAGACCTTCTTCAACGGCAAGACACCTTTATACAAGGGATCAAATTGATCGTAGTGTGCTAGCAAGAGATCCATCAATTCTTCGCCATCGATGAGGCGCAGGTTAGGGTTGTTTCTCTCGAAATCCTTTGCTGGAGGAGCGAACCGTCCCAGCGTCACGACTAAACCATGTTCGCCTCTACCTACGCTTCCGAACAACGCCTGAACCTCTGGTCGGCCGACCTTGCCTTCTGTGCTCTTTACCTGCACTTTAATCACCGGCGCTTTGAAGCCAAGCTCATCCGGGTGGGCGATGATGTCTATCCCACTATCCGGTCCCTCGGGAGAGACGCGGGTATGGTATCCCATTACGTTGAGTAGATGGGCGACAAAGTGCGCCAGTGGGTGGCCTTTGAGCTCCTGTGACAGCGCTTTTGAGATGAAATCCCTGGTGCTCTGCTCGATGTCCTCGACGACGGGTGCTACGCTATCGTCTTCGTCGACTGGTGGCGCGGTGGTCGTGCCTTGCAACGTGTCGCGGAACTCGTCAGCATAGTTTCTCACCTGGAAGAGTGTCAGGGCAGAACCGATCTCGTACAGTGCGCCCTGCGAGAAACTCGTGCGTGGCGCAGACTCTAACCATCTTATAGGCCTCAAATGGGGGAAGCTTTTGTTGAGAGACGGATCGTATTTGTAGTCTCCTTCCACGCGTCCAATGTGTACAAGTTTGTCAAGTTTAGATGGATACAGAACCGTGTCTCCTACCTGCATTTCATGCAAAAACCGGAAGAGTTGGCCTGCGGTGCCCGGTACCGCGTTAGAGTTCATACTTGGGTACGCTTTGGAGACGGCAGCTTTGAACGTATCTCGGCTGGCCGCCAGACTCGAGAGCTCATCCACCGCGTCCCATCCGAGTGCCACGGAGTTCTCCTTGAGAAAGATATGATCCGCTTCGCCTCTTCGGCCAGCGCGAATACCCCACATAGTTTGGTCACTCATCAATATCTCCTCACGCTGCGTAAAGTAGTCTCTGCAACTGGTGTATAGCCTCTCTCAACTCCTGCGGCCCGCCAAAAAGCCCCGCTATCTCCCGCACGTTGCCGTGCCCGGAGAGAGGCGGCACCTTCAGCACATCTGGTATTACGAACTGCGCTGTGCCATGCTCGGCGTACTTCTTTAGAAGCTATCTCATAAATGTAGGAGTGAAGATATAGTGGCTCTGGTGTTACGCACCCTTCTGGCGGGAGAAACAGAGCATGGACCTCACCGACAAGCAGTGGGAAGTATTGGAGCCTCTTATCCCAGATCCACCTCGAAG
>JBBPZT010000168.1:0-7728 GCA_038198625.1 Rubrobacterales bacterium | reverse complement strand
TTTCCGTTGGTTGCGTACAGCGTGAGCGCCACGAGCACCGCTGTGGCGGCGGCGTAGAACGGGGTTAGCGTAACGGTGACGGCGGCCGCGTAGTCGTCGGTGCGGGCGAAGGCGGTCGAGACGACCATCCCCCAGGCGAAGAGCGCCACCAGTATTCCGGCGTTTGCCGAACGGAGAAGCGTGGCGGCGGCGAGCGCGAGCGCCGAGACGGTCGTCATCGGGACGAGCCAACCGAGCGTGATGCTTACGGAGTAGTCGGTGAAGAGTGAGGCGACGAGGCCGAGGGCGGCGTTTATACCGAAGACGGCGAGGACGCGCACCAGCAGGACCATCCGGTCGGAGGTCGCCATCGTCCTGCTCAACTCGAAGGCCGGGTCGACGCCAGGTCCGTAGGCGTAGGCGACGCCCGCTCCCGCAAGCGCCGGGGCGAGCAGCGCGGGCAGCGGTTCCCCGGAGACGGGGGTTGCGAGCACCCCGGCGGCGAGCACGGCGGCGGTCGCGAGTATCCAGGATAGGAAGAGTGACAGCGTGGTCACCAGCGCGCGGGCCAGGGGAGGCGAACGGAGCAAGCTGCCAGCCATTCGTTCGGGCCAGGATACGGGTCTCGCCCAGGCTTCGGCGGCCACCCCGATCCAGACTTTTTCGAGGTCTACGTCGAGGGCGTCGTAGCTGAGGCCGGCACGAGCCTGGCAGTCGGCGCAGTTGGCGACGTGCTCGGTGTCGTCCGGGTGGTTTTCTATCATCGGCATTCTCCTTGCGTAAGCGACGCCTGGAGCAGGCGCCGCAGCTTGTAGACGCGGCTTTTTACGGTCCCTTCGGGTATGCCGAGCAGACCGGCTACGTCGACGACGGAACGGTCCTCGACGAAGATGAGGCGGGCGAGTTCCCGTTGGGCGTCTCCACGGGCGTCGCCTCTGGGACCGAGATCCGCGAGCGCCCGGTCGAGGTCTGCTTTCGCGGCGGCTGACGCGGCGGGATCTTCTTCACGCGCCAATTCCACCTCGGCCTCGGGGCGGCCGTTCTTTCTGGCCCAGAGGGCGGCTTGGCGGCGGGAGATACCCCAGATCCAGGCTCCAACCTCTCCCTCTCCCCCGTAACGCTTCGCCCCGCGCCACCCGGCGATAAACGTCTCCTGCAACACGTCCTCGACCGCACCCGCGGGCATCGCACGCCGCAACCGGGCGGCGAGCCACGGGGAATGACGGCGGAACAGCTCCCGGAGGGCGTTATCGTCCCCGGAAGCTACCGCCCGTATCAGATGCTCGTCGCTCTTCATCTCTACTAACCTTGTTGCCGCAGAGGCCGTTCCGGTTCATTAGGAGAGACGGAATTTCTCCTATCCCGTTGTAAGGTTAGCCTAGAACACCGTCGAGGAGCTTACGGACGAGGTCCGGGGCTTCTATCTGCGGGCTGTGGCCAACGTTGCCGAGGCTCAGGTAGGAGCCGGCCGGGAAGGCTCGGGCGGTCGCTTTCGCGGAGGATGGCGAGACGAGGGTGTCGCGGTTGCCAGAGGCGACGAGGACCGGGTTCGTGTAGAGGCGGGACTCCCCGTTGGGGCTCCAGTCGGAGAGGAGGCGGGCGTTGCCGGAGAAGTTCGCCGGGTGCATCATCCGGGCCTCGGTGACGAGGTCGTCGAGGTAGGGCGGGACGTTGGTGCGCATGATGCGACGAAGCGCCCGGCGGAGGCCGCGATGGTCGTGGCGGTAGCTTTCCAGGAGAGGATATACGAAACCGGGGGTGTGAAGTCCTGTGAGTGGCGCGGGGCTGAGGAGGAGCATGGCCGGGAAGCGATCAGGGTCGGCGATGGCCATCTGCACGGCCACCGCGCCACCGAAGGAGTGGCCGACGAGGATGGTCCGCTCCACGCCGAGATCGTCCAGGAAGTCCGTCAGGCTCCGGGCGTAGCGAGACATCGACAGCCTGAAGCCCTTGCCGGCGGGGCTGTGTCCGAAGCCGGGCATGTCCGGGGCGAGGAGGCGCGAGTCCTCGGGCGGGTCGGCGAGTAGCTCGCGCCACCAAGACTTGCCGGCGTAGTTGCCGTGGATCAGGAGTGCTGTACGCCCGCCGGTCCCGGCTTCGAGGTATGAGAGCGTGGCCGCATTTCGCGAGGTATTCCGCTTGTTTTCTATGTGTTTGTTCCGCTCTCTAGGAGTTCTCGGGGTTAAGGACGATCTTGCCGGTGGTGCGGCGTCCTTCGAGCGCTTCGTGGGCATCAGCGGCCTGCGAAAGAGGGTAGCAGGCGCCGATGGTGAGCTTCAGTTGTCCGTCCCGGATCCAACCGAGTATCTCCTGCAAACTCGGCCCGGATAGCTCCGGACGGCTCATAACTTGCGGCAGAAAGAAGCCGACGACGGAGTGGTTCTTGCGCATCAGGTCGACCGGAACGATACCCCCCCGCTCCCCGCTGGCCGCCCCGAAGACGACCATCCTCCCCCATGCCGCCATGCAACGCAAATTCTTCTCCAGAAAGTCCCCGCCGACCATCTCCAGGACGACGTCCACGCCGTCACCACCGGTCGCCTCGCGGACCTGGTCCGGCCAGCCATCCTCGGTGTAGTTTATGAGAACGTCGGCGCCTAGTTTCTCTGCGAAGTCGAGCTTCTCCTTGCTGCTGGCCGTTGCGATGACCATCCCCGAGCCGAGGAGTTTCGCCATCTGGACGGCGAGTGCTCCGACGCCTCCGGCGGCCGCATGGACGAGCACGCTCTCGCCCGGTTGCATCGCTCCGGAGGTCCTTATGACGTGGTATGCGGTCAGGCCCTGCAGGGGAATCGCCGCGGCACTGTCGAAGTCCAGGCCGTCCGGGATCGGGATCAGGGTCTCAGCCGGGGCGACGGCGTACTCGGCGTAGGCGCCCGTCCCTAGCAGGGTGACGACCCGATCGCCCTCCCCCACGCCCTCGACGCCGTTGCCCACTTCGACGACCACACCAGCTAACTCCGAGCCGGGGATGAAGGGAAGTTCCTGGCGCAGGACGTACTGGTTGCGGCTGCGCATGGTGTCGGCGAAGTTGACCCCGATTGACTTAACCTCGATCAGGACTTCTCCGTCACCGGGCGTCGGGCGTTCGGCGTCAGCGTACCGGAGTACCTCCGGTTCCCCGAACTCTTCTACCCTCGCGACCTGCATCTGCGCCATGCTACCTCCCGATCCTTATTTCAGACCTCGTAAACGTACTAGATTCCGCAGTGGAAGATTTTAGTGAAAGGCCTGCTCCCCGGTTATGACCTGTCCGAGGATGAGAGTGTGGACCTCGCTCGTGCCTTCGTAGGTCAGGACGCTTTCCAGGTTGTTCATGTGGCGTATCACCGGGTAGTCGAGGGTGATGCCGTTGCCCCCGAGGATGGTGCGGGCCTCGCGCGCGATGGCGAGCGCCTCCCGGACGTTGTTAAGCTTGCCGAAGGAGATCTGCTCGGGTCTCAACTCTCCGGCGTCTTTCATCCTCCCGAGGTGCAGCGCCACGAGTGTCCCCTTCTCTATCTCCAGCATCATGTTGACGAGCTTCTGCTGCGTGAGCTGGAAGGATGCCAGCGGCTTGCCGAACTGCTCGCGCTCCCTGGAGTGGTCCAAGGCTGTCTCGTAGCAGGACCTCGCCGCCCCAAGCGTTCCCCACACGATGCCGTATCGGGCCTCGTTGAGACACGAGAACGGTCCTCTAAGGCCCTTCGCCTCCGGGAGCATCGCACTCTCCGGGAGCCGCACGTCCTCGAAGGTCAAGTCGCACTGGATAGAGGCACGCAACGATATCTTATGCTCTATGTCCCTGGCCTCGAAGCCGGGCGTGTCGGTCGGGACCAGGAAGCCCCGGACACCGTCGTCGGTACCGGACCAGACCACGGCCATGTCCGCTATGGAGCCCATCCCGATCCAACGCTTGCTGCCGTTGAGGACCCAGTCAGACCCGTCGCGGCGGGCAAAAGTCTTCATGCTCGCGGGATCGCTACCGGCGGTCGGCTCGGTCAGGCCGAAGCAGCCGATAGCCTCTCCCGTGGCCATCCTCGGGAGCCATTCCTGTTTCTGCTCCTCGGAGCCGAACTTGTGGATCGCGCTCATCGCCAGAGACCCCTGAACGGAGACGAAGGTCCTGAGGCCCGAGTCACCGGCTTCGAGCTCCATGCACGCCAGGCCGTAGGAGACCGCGCTCTCTCCGGCGCATCCGTAACCTTCGAGGTGCATCCCGAGCAAGCCGAGCGAACCCATCTCCGGGACGAGATCCCGCGGGAAGATCGCCTTCTCCCACCACTCGTTGATGTTCGGATCTATCTTCTCGTTTACGAAAGAGCGGACCTCATCCCGTATCCTCTTCTCTTCCTCGGAGAGGTGAGCGTCTATGTTCAACAGGTCGTGAGCCTCCGGACGTCCTGAAGTACCGGCCTCACTGCCCTGTCTCGTAGTCCGTGTCGTAGTCATGTTCTCACCTCTCCTGATCGCCTCGCACCAGATGGATTATTCCACAAAGTCCGCTCCCGGCTACGATTTCTCTTACTCGCCGGGAGCACTGGCCGGGGCTGGGTGGTAGAGATAGACTGGTTGCGTGAAGAAGCTACCGCTCGACGGGGTGAAGGTGCTGGACCTTTCGCGGGTCCTGGCAGGGCCGTACGCGACGATGGTGCTGGCGGACCTCGGGGCCGATGTGATCAAGGTAGAGCGTCCCGAAACCGGCGACGATACCCGCCACTGGGGACCGCCTTTCACCGGAGGAGAGTCGGCGTACTTCCTCTCAGTAAACCGAAACAAGCGCTCGATAACGGCGGACCTCAAGAACGACGAAGACCTGGAAAAGATAAAACGTCTCGCCGGCGGGGCGGACATCCTGATCGAGAACTGGAAACGGGGCGCCCTCGAAAAGCTCGGCCTCGGCTACGAGGCGCTCAAAGAACGGAACCCAGCCCTCATCTACTGCTCCATAACCGGCTTTGGTCCCGGCCCGGACGAAACCCGTCCCGGCTACGACTTCCTGGTCCAGGCCCGCGCAGGCGTAATGGGCATCACCGGCCAGCCCGATGGAGAGGCCGGGGGCGAGCCTACCAAGGTCGGCGTCGCCATAGCGGACATCGTCTGTGGTCTGTACGCGTCGAACGCCATCCTGGCCGCCCTACACCGCCGGAACGTTACGGGCGAGGGGGCGCGCATAGAGGCGCCGCTCTTCGAGGCGACCCTCTCCTGGCTCGCCAACCGCGCCCAGGAGTACCTGGTCACCGGGGAGGATACGGGGCGCATGGGAAACGCCCACCCGACCATCGTCCCCTACCAGACCTTCGACGCCTCGGACAAGCCTATCGCAGTCGCCGTCGGTAACGACGCACAGTTCCGGAACCTGTGCGGGGCAATCGGCCGCGAAGACCTCGCCGGCGACGAGCGCTACGCCACGAACCCCGACCGGGTAGCCAACCGCGAGGAGCTGGTCGACGCCTTGCAAGAAGAATTCTCCCATCTCCCAGCGGACGAGTGGGTCGAAGCTATCCGGGAAGCCGGCGTTCCGTGCGGGCCGGTCAACAGCCTGGAGGAAGTGTTCTCGGACGGGCACGTACTCGGCTCGGGGATCTTACAGACGGTCGGGCATCCTACGGCCGGAGAGCTGAAATTACTCTCCTCTCCACTGCTCGTAGACCAAGAGCGCCCACCCATCCGGCGTCCACCACCAACCCTCGGTCAGCACACGGAAGATGCGAGTTGGGAGACGGAGTGAAGTCTCCTTCAAAAGGTATCCGAGTCATCTAGCCCGACACTTCTCGTTGAGGGTATACTGCTGTCGAGAATACGCTAGGGGTGCCCCGGTAGAGGCTGAGAGCATACCCTTGGAACCTGAACCGGACAGTACCGGCGGAGGGAAGCGTGGATACGGGTAGCGAAAGTAGCGTTGCCGCCGCGTCTTCCACGACGTGGCGGCTCCTTTTTGGAGCCCCGCGCCCGAGGAGGCTCGCTACTTGCGACATCAGCGCCAGATACACCTCATAACGGATCCGAAACAGACGCGGGGGAATATCGCGTCCGTGGTCGCAGCGGCGTTGCGCGGCGGGGTCGACCTGGTCCAGCTACGCGAGAAGAGCGGCCCAGCGCTGAGGTTGTACGAGGGAGCGGTGGGGATCATTCCGAAAGCCCGCAAGCTTGGGGCGAGAGTCTCAATAAACGACCGGGTGGACGTGGCCCTCGCCACCGGCGCCGACGGGGTCCACCTGGCCGCCAGAAGCCTGCCACCCGAAGCTGCGCGAGCTTTGATCCCCCCCGAAATGCTCCTCGGGGTCTCCGTCCACGGCCTGGAGGAAGCGCGGGCGGCGGTGGACGCAGGCGCGGATTACGTCACCTTCGGCCACGTCTACCCCACCTCCTCCAAGCCGGGCCTGCCGCCGCGTGGCGTGCGTGGGCTCTCGGAGATCGTGGAATCCGTGGGCGTGCCGGTGCTGGCTATCGGGGGGATAGACGCATCCAACGTCCGGGAGGTGCTCGCGACCGGGGCAGCCGGCATCGCCGTCATCTCGACGATCCTGGCCGCCGAAGACCCCGAGTCCGCCGCCCGTGAGCTTCGACGGGCCGTAGACGACTCTCCGGGACATCCCAGGCATCCCTTTCCGGAACGAACCAAAGGAGGCAAGATATGAGAGTCACTGTGAACCAGAAGCCCATCGAGGTAGAGGGCGAGCCCACGATCCGGACGCTCCTCACCGGCAACGAAATGCCGGACCGCTCCGTAGTCGTCGCGGTCAACGGCGACGTGGTACGCCGTGAAGAGTGGGACTCTCGTAGGATCGAGGAGAGAGACGAGGTAGAGATCGTGCACGCCGTCGCCGGAGGAAGCGGCGACGAAGACCTCGTGATCTCCGGAGAACGCTTCTCCTCGCGGCTGTTTCTCGGGACGGGCAAGTACGAGGATGCCGGGACGATGAGCGCCGCGCTCGCGGCTTCGGGTACGGAGATGGTCACCGTGGCGATCCGCTACATGGACCTCTCCGGCGACCGCTCCATCCTGGAAGAACTCGACCTCTCCCGCTACCGGCTCTTGCCGAACACCGCCGGGGCAACGACCGCCGAGCAAGCGGTAAAGATGGCCCGGCTGGCCCGCGAGGCCACCGGCACCAACTGGCTCAAGCTGGAAGTCATCGGCGACGGCCCGACGCTCTGGCCCGACACGGCGGCAACCGCCGAGGCGACGAAGGTCCTGGTGGACGAGGGTTTCGTGGTGCTGCCGTACACTAGCCCGGACCTGGTGGCCGCCATTCAACTCGAAGAGGCAGGCGCCGCCACCGTGATGCCGCTCGCCTCCCCGATAGGCTCCGGCCAGGGGATGCAGGACTGGTCTTCGATCCGGAGGATCGTGGAACGCATCACTGTTCCCGTGGTCGTGGACGCGGGCATCGGAGTACCGTCGGACGCGTCGCTGGCGATGGAGCTCGGGGCAGACGCGGTGCTCGTCAACACGGCCATAGCCCGCGCCGAGGACCCCGTGATGATGGCCGAGGCGATGAAGCTCGGGGTCGAGGCCGGACGCCTCTCCCGTCTGGCCGTCAGGATGCCCGTGAGCCCGGTGGCCATTCCGTCGAGTCCTACCCGCGGCGTGCCGGCGAGGAGCGCCTCCTGAGAAAGTAAGAGAAGCGTGAAGATAGCGCGGCGGTGATCAAGCTAGCGCAAGACCTCCTGGATGCGATTATCTCCCACGCCGGGGAGAAAGCCCCGGAGGAGGTCTGCGGTTGGCTTGCCGGCAAGAACGGTAAAGTCGTGGCGGTCTACCCT
>JBBPZT010000167.1:0-6987 GCA_038198625.1 Rubrobacterales bacterium | reverse complement strand
CCTTGAAGAGGGTAGTGTGCATAGCACCGTACCGGCCATTCTCGCGGGCAAACTCGGCCGCTTCGAGGGCCTTGCGGCTCCGAGGCTGGACGGGCGGCAGTCGCAAGATCATGCCGAGAGCGCGGGCCATCGGGTAGACGGAGGCATTCCAGACGCGGTGGAGATACTCGCCGTCCGGATCTAGGGTTGGCACGGGGTCCGGGCGTAGCTCGTAGGCCCGCCAGTCTACCTCCACGCTGTTCCCATACTCCTCCTGGATGCGGTCTAGGTCTGGTTCTTCAAGGTAACAAAAAGGGCAGACGTAGTCGCTGAAGACCGTGATCCTGACGCGTTTATCATCCTTGTTCATGGGAACTCCCGTATATCTCCGCTTACGAAAACGGGCCTCGTTCTATCACGAAGCCCGTGCGTGGAAAGTAGTCAGTTCGTCTTCCTAAGCGGGCGTGAACTCCAGCTCGCTCGTGACTTCTATGGCTGGCGTGATCGAACGCGCAACCGGACAACTATTTGCGTACACTCCGAGCACCCGGTCTATGGCCTCGCGGTCCTTTTCGTCGGCGGTCAGGTGGATGACCTGTTTGATCCTCTTGACCACCAACACCTTGCCTTCCTCCTCTACCTCCCCGATCGTCTCGGCGTCGAGGCTCTGCACGGAAACTTGACGCGCTGCCAGCGCGCCTCTAAAGGTACCGAGCAGTCACCCGCCCGCCGCGGCGACCAGGTAGTCGAGGGTGCTTGCGTGGGGGTCTTCCTGATCCGGGGAGACGCCGTAGTGCTCGGCGACCTCGCTGTGTACACCGAACAGTACGGGCTCTTCCTCGCCCGGCACGTAGGCTCGCCGCAACGAACCCTTTACCGGCTCCACCTTTACACGTGAGGTATAGGCTACATCCGCCACGTTTTCTCCTCTCTATAGCTGTACGTAACAGCCTCTTATTCTAGTCCTCCTTGTCCCTACTCGCTCCGAAGTTCGGGAACAATACCTCCGTAGGTATAAGGTTATTGATAAGAGGAACCAGACTCGTTGTCGGACTCGCCTTCACCATTATTGTGTGGCTGGAGGTTGCCGATTAGAAGCTGGACGGCCAGGGGGTGCAGCACCTCCCGCGCGGCGGTCCTGGCCCGGTCTTTGGGCGACGCGCCATTCTCCGGGACGAGCTCGGAGGCGGCGGAGATCAAGTGTGGGTAATCTCCGTTGGCACTCTCGATCCGCCGCGCCAAATACTCGACGGCCACGCCGCCCAGAAGCCCGGCGTTCTTGCCTCCTGCAATAGTACCGGTCCCCAAAACTCGGTTCCGCGCGACGCTTCCGGTTTCGGCGGCGGGGCCGGCTTCATCCGCGAAAGCTTTCGTCCTGAGCGGTAGCTCCTTGATGAACAGGCTCGCTATAAAGGCGAATACTATTATCGGGATGCCGGCGAGGAAGACGGGGTGCATCGAGGCGGCGAGCCCCTCGCGGATGCCGGTCGCCACCGCGTTCGGGAGCTTACTCAGGGTGTTCGGATCCAGCACGGAGCTAAGGCCGCCGCCCCCGGAGAGTTTGCCGGCCTGTTGGGACGCTCCGGGGGGAAGATGTTTCGGGATCTCCGTCTGGAGCCGGCTGGTCAGGATGGTGCCGAACACCGCTATACCGATGGTCGCGCCGGCCGAGCGTGAGAACTGGGCCGTCGCGGTCGCCACCCCGAGGTCCTCCCGCGTGACGGCGTTCTGGACTATGAGCGTATAGGTCTGCAGGAGCATCCCGAGTCCGAGGCCAACCACGATCAGGTACAGCCTGACCTGGTTCTCGGTGGAGTCGTAGCCGAGCCGGGTCAGCAGCAGGTAGCCGAGCGCCATGATGATCGGCCCGGCCAGTATGAAAGCCTTGTATCGTCCGGTTCGGGTGATGAGCCGTCCGACCACGATGCTGGTCAGGATCATGGAGGCGGTCAGCGGTATGGTTATGGTGCCGGAGCCAGTTACGCTGACGCCGAGCACACCCTGGGCGAAGACGGGTATGTAGTAGATCGCCCCGAACATGCCCATCGAGATCGCCAGGTTGGCGACGACCGAGAAGGCGAAGATCGAATTTTTCCAGAGGTAAAGCGGTATGACCGGCTCCTTGACCCGACTCTCGTTGAACAAGAAGATACCGAGGATGACCGCGCCGGCGGCGTAGAGAGTGATGATCTCCCACGAGTCCCACGGGTACTGCGTCCCGCCCCAGGAGGTCGCGAGCAGCGCCGCGGCGAGCCCGAGGCCAAGCGTCGAGAAGCCGACGAAGTCTATGGAGTGCTCGCGGGGCTCGTGCGGCAGGTGCATGTAGAGGATGACGAAAGCGAGCGCCACGATGCCGAGCGGTAGGTTTATGTAGAACAGCCACCGCCAGGAGAAGTTGTCCGTGATCCAACCACCGAGTAGAGGACCACTGATCGAAGCCACCCCGAATACTCCCCCGAGGTACCCGACATATTTCCCCCTCTCGCGGGCGCTGACGATGTCCCCGAGTATGGCCTGGGCGAGCGGCAGGATGGTACCCATCCCGAGACCCTGAACAGCCCTCGCCCCCACCAACCACCAGAAGCTCTGCGCGGCCCCGGCAAGTATCGACCCGAGCATGAAGATCACCAGCCCCGCGATGTAGAACCTTCGTCGACCGTAGAGGTCGGAAAGCTTCCCGATGATTGGAACCGTAACCGCCGAGACCAGAAGCGTCGAGGTCGCAACCCAACTGTAGTGTGCCACCCCGCCAAGCTCCGAGACGATCACCGGCAGCGCCGGTGAAACTATCGTCTGGCTGGCAGCCGCCGCCAACATCCCGAGCGCTAACCCGACAAAAATTACGTTCTTGTGTACGCCCTCGCTTCTCTCCGCCATACGCCGCCCTCTCCAAACAGCCTCTTACGTCGTGGGAACCGGCTCCAACCGGCCCAGACTAGAAGATACTATACCCGTACGTCTACGTATAGGTATACGGCGATAGATTTATCAGGTTCGGGCTTCGGCTAGCGGGCGAGCGCGTGGTATTCCTCGTTTGGGATCATGCCGCACGCCAGCGACATGCGGTTGGTAAAGTTGTACATCGCCGCTATCTCTACCACGTCCCAGACTTCTTCCTCCGACAGGCCGTGGTTCTTCAGGCGTTCTAGGTCCGCAGGATCACATTCCAGAGGGTGTTCCGTGACTTTTACGGCGTAGTCGAGGATGGCAGTGCGGCGTTCGTCGAGGCCGGCGCGACGGTAGTCGAGGGTTATCCTGTCGGCCAGGATCTGGTCTCCTAGCGCCTGGCGCAGAGCGGCGCCGTGGGCTATGAGGCAGTAGAGACAGCCGTTTGACATCGAGACGGCGACGGCAATCATCTCCCGCTCGGCCGCGTCCAGGTTGTCGGTCGGTTCGTGTAGCTGACGATAGTGGGCGAACCAGGCCCGCAGCCTCTCGGGCCGGAAGCTGTAGGCGCGGAAGACGTTCGGGACGAACCCGATCCTCTCCCGCGCCTTGCTGAAGAGCCCTCGCAGGTCGTCAGGTAACTCCGACTCGTCGGGGACCGGAAACCAGCTTACCGGGACTCCAGCCTCCGACGGCGAAGCCATCGGCGGGGTGTTTGCCTCTTCGCCCATCTTCCGCACTCCTCCTGCTACCGGTTGACGGCCCGCATCATCTCTTCGGAGTAACGCTCCCCGGCGACGGAGCCGCGAGGCATTGCCTCCTCGATGCGGGAGAGATCCTCGTCGGTGAGCTTCACGCCGGCGGCGCCCGCGTTGTCTTCGAGGTACTTGCGGCGCTTGGTGCCGGGGATCGGGACGATGTCCTCACCCTGGGCCAGAAGCCACGCAAGCGCGAGCTGTCCGGGGCTAATGACCTTGTCGTCGGCGATCTCGCGTATCCTATCGGCCAACTCCAGGTTCTTCTTGAAGTTCTCTTCGGCGAAACGCGGGAAGCGGGCAGCGCGGGTGTCCTCCTCCGGCATGTCCTCCAGGCTGCGCCAACGGCCGGTCAGGAAGCCACGTCCTAGCGGGCTGTAGGGGACGAAGCCGATCCCGAGTTCCCGAACCGTCGGCAACACCTCATCCTCGACGTCCCGCGAGAAGAGCGAGTACTCCGACTGAAGCGCGCTTATCGGATGCACGGCGTGGGCCCTGCGAATGGTCTCGGAGGCCGCCTCCGAGAGGCCGAGGTAACGGACTTTGCCCGCCTCCACCAGCTCCTTCATGGCTCCGACCGTCTCCTCTATGGGCGTGTCGGGGTCCACCCGGTGCTGGTAATAGAGGTCGATGTAGTCTATACCGAGCCGCTGCAGAGAGGCGTCGCAAGCTTCGCGCACGTAGTCCGGCTTGCCGTTCACGCCCTGGAAGGTGCCGTCCTCGCCCCGAACGTTGCCGAACTTGGTGGCGAGTGTCACCTGGTCGCGACGGTCGGAGATCGCCTTGCCCACCAGCTTCTCGTTGGTGAAAGGACCGTATATATCGGCGGTATCCAGAAAGGTGACGCCGAGATCTATGGCGCGGTGGATGGTATTTATCGACTCGTCCTCATCGGTGGTGCCGTAGAACTCGCTCATGCCCATGCACCCGAGTCCCAGAGCGGAGACCGTCAGCCCTTCTCCACCAAGATTGCGCTGCTCCATAATTTTCTCCTTCTCAAATATGCCGGCGTCTTTACTGGAGACGCCGACTGAAATACAAACCTGTTATACCTCTACCCGCGGTAAGTCCGTCCTAAGCTTTTTCTCCAGTCCGGACTCTAGCACGGGTGGGCCCTCTGGTACTGCGGGGCCAGGGCACGTCGGCGTTCAACTCATAGGCGGCGCGTAGCGGCCAGGATCGGGCACCCGAAAATGATGGTCATGCGTAGTCTCGTTTGATATGATTGGTATTAGTAATGCTCTGGAGGGAGGCCATTGCAGCAGATCTCCAATACGTTCAGATTTCGTGGGGCCGGGTTGCGCGGGCCGTGGGTCGCAGGAGTTCTGGCTCTGGTTTGCTGGGTAGCGGCGGTAGTGGTATTCGCCACCCTGCCATCGGGCTCCGGGGCGAGGTTCGGATTCGCCCTGGCCGTCTCCTGGGCCGCCGCCTTCTTCGCAGCGGGTGCCCTGATCATCGCCTTCCGGGAATCGGTTGGGGAAGGTCGTGTCTTCTGGGCACTGCTGGGTGGAGGGATGGCCCTCCGCTTCGCGGGGGACGTTTTCTGGAACTACTATGAGATGTTCGGGGCAAACCTGAAGACGCCCTTGTTGGCCCCGCAGGACTTCGCCTACGCTATTTCGTATTTGCTGATCCTAGGCGCTCTGCTGTGGCTGGTCAGGCTGACGACGTGGAGGATCACGTCGGTCAGCGCGCTCGACGCCCTGGCTATTATGCTCCCTACCGCAGCCCTCGTCTGGTATTTCGTCCTCGGACCTGGCGCGGCGGCGGCCGGTTTGGAGAACGGACGGGCGGCGCTGGTCGCCCTCTGGGGTCCGGTCTGCGACGCGGCTCTGCTTTTCCTGGGTCTCGTGGTCCTCTCGACCGCCCGGCGACCTCCGCTCGCCAACCTCCTGATCCCCGGTTTCCTGGCTTTCCTGGTCGCCGACGCGCTGTACCTGGGGATAAGAGCCCAAGGGCCCTACGGGAGTGGTAACTGGTCGGACATGTTCTGGGCGCTCGGCGTCGTGCTCGTGGGACTCTCCGCCCTGTGCAAGCCTCCCGCGAGGGTCTCCACGGGACTGGTAGAGCCCTGGCGAATCCTCCTCTTCTGGTTCGGCCCCCCTCTCACCCCCGCTGCACTTCACCCTGATGCTGGTCTGGGGAGCTTTCCACCAGCCGTTGCCCTCCTACGTAATCGGGGGGGCGGCTGTTATCTTCCTCTACATGGCGGCGCGGGTACCCCTCGTTTCCTTCGTCTCCGACAGCATCAGCACCGAGCAGAGGCAAACAGCCCGGACGCTCGAAAAAAGTCAGCTCCTCTACGAGCTGCAAGACAAGGTAAAGGGAGGCGTCCACGAAGTCTCTCTGGCGCTCTGGTCCGCGCTGAGGGCCGAGCGGAACAGAGACAAAGAGGCGCTGCGGGAGGCGCTCGACCGGGCGTTCATGACCTCGCTGGAGGCCGAATACTACATCTCTCGTCCCTATGACGAGTTCCGGATCCTGCACGGTGAGCGTCTCCCGGACCCCGGTTCCTTTCTCGGAGACCTCCTCACGAAGTTCGAGGGGCACTTCGGCATCACCACCCACGAGGACCTCAAGGCTCCGCTGGACGTGCTGGAGCCCAGCGAGTTCGCCGCCGTCTACCAGGCGACCGCCGAGGCTTTCTGGAACGTGACTAGGACCTCGGACGCCCGCAACGTGTACCTGGAGTCCCGGCTCGTCGGCTCCGTGCTACTGGTAAGAATCCGCGACGATGGCCGCGGACTCGAAGACAGGCATACATTCCAGGGGCTACAAATTATCCGCCAGCGCGTAAAAGAAGCCGGCGCGGACATGGACGTGATCTCCAAACCCGGACGGGGAACGACCGTGCAGCTGCGGTTCAACAAGAAGTAGTAAGAGTAAGCCCGCCTCGGCTACACCCAGGAGCCGGTTCCAGTGGTGTCTTCCAGGATCTCCCGAGCCTCGGCGATCACGATCTCCGGGACTAGTAACTCCCGAGGACCTGCGGCCAAAAAGTCTGGCGCGTCGAACCCCGGCGGACGGCGGATGAGCACCGGTATGTCCGCCTCCCTGAGAAGCCCTTCCATCATGAGCGCCAGGGTCTCGTTCGGCGCGCTGCCTACCTTCGTCCAATCATACATATCCGCATAAGTATAGCCGGGTGGAGGACTAAAACATTCAACGCCCCTTTCACATATCCTAGAAGTGTGGCCGAAAACCCAAGCTCCGAGTGTGGTTTCGGAACCTGGGATCGAGGGACAGAGCCGCAAATAAGCTACAAATCGCGATCAGTGCCGTGAGCGGGGCGCGAATGTGTATGGAGATGTTCCTCCTGGGGTGGTTGCGATCTCGCATGAGGCCAATCCCCGTCGCCACAAGCGTG
>JBBPZT010000166.1:0-11360 GCA_038198625.1 Rubrobacterales bacterium | reverse complement strand
TCGGAGAGATCGGTGCTCTGGGTGGGCATGACGAGTGTCCCCGACTCCGTGACGGCATCCATAAGAGCCTGCACTACAGCTACGGGTCCGCCGCAGACCCATCCGATAGATCTGAGCGAGGAGTGTACTGTTACCGTCATCCCCGGTTCGAGGCCGAGACGGCGGAGGTCGTCCGCGAGACCCTGGCGGGTGCGAGGCGTGGGCGTTGCGCCTATCAATTTTCTCTCGCTCAAAGACGAACTCGTGTCAGTATTCTAACCGTCGCGGGGACTACTGGAGAGTGGTTCTTGATATGGAGGAACGTGTTCGGGACGATTGCGTCTCCAGGAGAGGAGAGCGAGGATGGTGGCGCCGGTCCCGAGCAAGGCCAGGAGGTAGAGGATGCCGCTTCCAACGTAGGGGATCAGGTACGCGATGGAGATCACTACAGCTCCTACCACGGCCGCCAGCGCGTTGCCGCCCCGGTAACGTCCCGTGGCGAACAGCACCCTACGCCCCAGGTAGAACGCCGCAACCAGCGCCCCGAAAAAAACGAACGCCAGATAAGCGGGAATGAGCAACAGCAAGACCGGTATACCAACGATGGAGATGGCGAACACAGCGGCGAGGATGATAATCGCCGGTACGGAAGCCACCCCGAAAAGCAGCGAACGGCCGGGCGAGACCTCGATACCCCGCACCGCCGAAGAGAGCTGCCTCGGCACCAGCACCGCAACCAGAACGCTGCACGCGACGAAAACGAAGGTCGTCAGGACCCAACCCGCGAGACCGAGGACCTCGAACATCCCCCCACGGGCGCCCCGATCAAACCCGGAAGCCGTATCCCCCACCTTGTTTCCCTCGACAACCGCGCCCCGGTCCTCCGAAAACGGGCCATCATGACGGACGTTTCCACTCACAATAGCGTCGGACCCTAGATGGAGGTCTCCGTGGCCCACGTCCACATTGCCGCCCACCCGACTGTTGATGTCCACGTTTCCCATACCGGCGTTCACATTACCGCCCACCTGGTTGAGGATCCTTATGTTGCCCATCCCGGAATCCACGTTGCCGCCGACCGGGCCGTTTATCTCTATGTCCCCACCCGCGGACCTCACGTTCCCGGTGACACGGCCGTTTACCGTAACGCCACCCGCCATGCTCGACGCCTGGGATACGATCTCCCCCTTCGGCACAACCACGTCTCCGAGGGCGTGACTTTGGAAAGCGTAAGCGGGGTTCGCCGCGATGAGAACGCACAAGCCCAGGACCGGCAGAAGGAGTGGGACGAACAGCAGCCGAAACCGGGGCGTTGTATAAAGCGAGGCTGGGAAATAGGTCATGCTCGGTGAGTTTGGCGAGAGGCCGAGAAGATGGCGGCCGCTATGAAGACATCGAGGATGGCGCCGATGCCGAGAGAGATCAAGAGTGCCGGACCGGCGACCGCGAAGACCACGCGCGACACGCCCGCGAACTCAGAGACGTAGCCCCACAGCATCCCCAGTGTGTCCATGAGGTAGTTGATTGGGTTCGCCCCTGACAGTTGTAGGGTAGCCAGGGCCACTAGCAGCAGCAAGACCGAGAGTAAGGCCCACAGTAACCTGACCTTGGCAGGACGGGTCGGCAACGCCATCGCAACCGCACGCGAAACGGAACAAGGCTCCTGACCGTGTTCTCTCGCCGCGCCTAGGGAAGAGTTTAGATCTAGTTCCCGTTTGTAGAGTTCGCGGCATTCATCGCAACGTTCCACGTGAGCCCGAACCTCGTGCTCCCGGCTCCGGTCGAGTTCTCTGTCCGCTAGCTCGAAAACGGCCTCGGGATCGCAGCCGCGGCCGTCGTGCTCGCGGCTGAAGCTCATACTCTCTCCCCGGCCTCTTCCAGCCGCCCGGCGAGCATGTTCCTGGCCCGGAAAAGACGACTCTTTATGGCGGGGATTGAGAGTTCCAGGACTTCGGAGATCTCCGCGTAGCTCAACTCTTCGTTGTAGCGTAGGAGGATCGGGACGCTGTACGTCTCCGGCAGGTTCATAATGGCTTGCTGCACGCTTCGGGAGCGGTCGTCCTCGACGGCGGCGGCCTCGGGGCCTTTCTCGTAAACCTCCGACGCGGCGGCGTGTACCTCCGGGTTGAACTCGACTACTTCCCGGCGACGGCGGAGCGTATCAACGCCGAGGTTGTTCGCGATGGCGAGCAGCCAGGTCTTGAAACGGTAGTCCGGGTTGAAGGTTTCGAGCTTGTCGTAGGCCTTCAAGAAAGTCTCCTGAACGAGATCCTCCACGGAGATCTCCCGTCTCGCGTAAGGATAGAGGATGCGCCCGACGAGCCTCTCGTAACGCCCGACCAACTCCTCGTAAGAACGCACATCACCCTCAAGGGTACGCGCGACCAGGTCGCCGTCCTCCAAACGCTCGCGCCGGACGGGCAGGCCCTTGAGTCGCGCCCGCCAACCTCCCAGAGCAACTGTGGATGTGTACTCCATATGCTGATTATATACGCGCCTGCCTCCAGGAAGTTTCAAGGAGAATCAGGAAATCTCACCATGAAGTCAGAGACTCGTGCAACGACCGAACCCGAAGTCGAAAGCTCCGGAACTTAGAAGGCTCCGCAGCCCCTTCGCGAGTAGCGTCCCCAACCGCAGTCTATCTAGCTTGCGGTCAAGTCCTTGCGAAACACGACGAGGTCATCGCCCGCCATCCAGTAATCGCGGATGCGCGCCTCTTTCTCATAGCCACACTTGACGTAGAATGCGCGCGTGCGGTCGTATTGTGGCGACGAAGAGGTGTCGACCAGCAGCAACCGCTGGTCTCGTTCCCGCAGATCCTCCTCGACACGGTGGAGCATCGCGGCTTCACACCCCCGTCCCTGATAGGCCGGTTGTACGGCGATCATCGTGAGATCCCAGACCCGATCTGCGGCAGGCTTGGCCTGGTAGTAGGCGACCCCGAGCGGGCCGTCCTCGTCGTCGATCAAACAGGCGTGATCGTTTCCCTCGTTGCCATCGAAGTAGTCCGCCATCCACGAGCCGAGCATCGTCGGCGGAGAACATTCGGGCGTCGACAACCAGGTCGATCACCGATACCGAATCTGCTCGCGTTAGTGGTCGGATCAGTACGTGTAGCCCAGGCCGGAGGGCCCGGAGGCCTGCTCGGCTAGCGCTTCGCGGTTCAAGATGACTATCCTGCGGTTGCGGACCTCGATGTAACCGTCGCGCTGCAACTCGCTCATTACCTTCGATACCGCTTCGCGGGTGGAGGCGATCATGTTCGCCAGGTCCTGATGCGTAAGGCGCACCTCTAGCTTCGTCCCCACGCCGTTCTCTTCTCCGAAACGGTCGCCCAGGTTGAGAAGCAGCGTGGCGAGACGGGTCGAAACCTCGCGGTGCAGCAGGCTCTCTATAACCTCGTCCGACTGCCGCAAACGCTCGGAGAACGAAGCGAAGAGCTTGAGGGCGAAGTCTGGTTGGCTCTTCATCGCCCGCTCCAGGGAAGCCTTCTGAACACCCGCCACCCGGACCTCGGTTACGGCCTCGGCGAAAACGTCCTGCCAGCGCCCCTCCACCAGGCTCAACTTGCCGAAGACGCCACCACCCTTCAAGAGCGCGGTCGTGCCTTCCTTGTAGTCACCGTAGATCTTGTACAGCCGGACCGTGCCGGAAAGCACGAAATAGAGCTGGTCGTCGGGGTCGCCGGGGGTGAAGATAGTATCTTTGGGCCCGAACCGGCGCTCGACCGTCCGAAGACCTACTTCCTCGAAGTTCTCGATGGAAAAACCTTCTGGAGCACTGGTAGCGGCGAAGCCTCCGGTGTCATGCCTGACGAGCATCTAAACTATCCACCTCTCTGCTTTGAAAAACGCCCTTTTCCTCGTACCCTCTTGCTTCTTATACTAACGTTATTATACCCAAAGATTAATAATCGGTATTCATACGATAACAACCATTTATTGGTCATATATAGTTTTCCAGAGCTCTTCGCGATCCGCACCGTACTTGCACCGCGTCGGCGTGGGGTGTCAGGCGGCTGTACGGCTCCAGCGGAGTTCCACGCCGCGACGCTTGGCTACGAATAGCAGGTCATCACGCAGGGCGTCGGTGTCTTTGTCGTAGATCGTGATCATGCAGAAGTTGCTGTTCCTGTACGCCCATACGAAGGGCGCCAGGTCTCCCACGATGCCGGAGTTGGAGACCATCCCCCACGCGTCGGCCAGCTTGAGCCGGCGTCCGGGCAGGTCCAGAACCACGCTCCAACCTTCATCGGTCGGGGCGTCGAAGTAGCCGGGTAGACTATCCGCCGGAATCATGGCGTTTTCAAGGTCTCTGGCGAAAGCTTTCTTGTGTGCCTCTACCCCGACCAGATAATCGGTGTCATCCACCAGCCTCGGCGGCGCCGGAGTATAAACGCGGTTCTCGGCGACCCGTACACCCTCCGGTGGGTAGAAGCCGACGAATGGTACCGGCGAGCGCCAGAGGTGCTGAATTACCCCGAGCGTCACGTTGCGCCGCCCCGCTGGGTCTCCCGATGAATCGGCGAAGCGCATCCCGGCCAGCTTCATGTGTCGCGGCTCCCAGGGATGCGGCTCCCCGACACTCCTGAGCCTCCGGCGGCGCTTTGTTATGCGATGGATATCTTCCACAACGCGGATATTCTACAACCTGATCCCACCGCGCGCCCGCGGAAAATGCGCCTTTCGCGGGCAAAAAGAAAGGCGGGTAGTAAAACCCCGCCTTTCTCTCACGGATCCTTTCTGTATTACTTACTGGCGGCTCACCAGCAACAGGTAGAGGAGCGTCAGCAGTGCAGTGAGCGCGGCCGCAATGTAGGTAAAAGCCGCCGCCGTAAGCACCCGCTTGGTACCACTCGCCTCGCTGGTAGAGAGTATCCCGTAACGGGTCAACTGCCCGTAGGCCCGCGTCGAGGCGTTGATCTCCACCGGCAGAGTCACGAGGTGGAACGCCAGCACCGCGAGGAACAGGACGGCGGCCGCCTGGATGAGCAGGGTACCGAGGCTGCTTCCACCACCGAAGCCGCCCAGGATAAAGCCACCGAACAGCAACGGCATGAACAACTGGTTGCTGAAGTTGACTATCGGGAAGATCCCCGACCGCAGCTTCATCGGCATGTAGCCTCTCGCGTCCTGGATCGCGTGCCCGACCTCGTGGGCCGCCACGCTAACCCCGGCTATGGAATTCTTGTTGAAGTTTCCTTCCGAGAGCCGGATGACCTTGGCGCGGGGGTCGTAATGGTCGGTCAGCGTCCCCGCCACCGGCTCGACCCGCACGTCCGTCAGGCCGTTGCGATCTAGAATGGCCCTGGCGACTTGAAACCCGGTCATCCCGCTCGCGCTCTGCTGCTTCGAGTACTTTGAGTACGACCTCTTTACCCACAGGCCAGCCAGCCCAGAGATGACAAAACCAACAATCATGACGACATAGAAACCGAGCACTCGTTCCTCCTTGGGAGTACCTTTATTGGACCTTATTTTACTACACTCTTATACGCAAAACCCTATCGAAGGTTTCACCCTTTACCCCAAAAAGGCGTTTGTGGAGAACGAAGAAACGAAGGAGGGGTGGCCCGGGATACCGCAGGCCACCCCTCCCTTGCCGGCTCTCGATACGCGCGGTCAGCCCTGGCGGGCTTTCTGCTGGAGGTCGTCCACGACGCTCGGGTCGGCGAGGGTTGAGGTATCGCCGAGGTCTTCCTGGCCTTCGGCCACGCCGCGGAGGATACGGCGCATTATCTTGCCGCTCCTGGTCTTCGGGAGGTCTGGCGTAAAGATGATCTGGTCGGGACGCGCAATCGGGCCTATCGCCTTTTTGACCTGGTCGTTTAGCTCCTGGATCAGCTCGTCGCTGCCTTCCTTGTCGCCCCGGAGGATAACGTAAGCGACGATGGCCTGGCCCTTGTCCTCGTCGTTGCGCCCGACGACGGCCGACTCCGCGACGGACTGGTGGCCGACCAGCGCGCTCTCGATTTCCGCGGTCGAGATGCGGTGTCCGGAGATATTCATCACGTCATCTACCCGGCCGGTTATGGTGTAGTAACCTTCCGCGTCACGCCGGGCGCCGTCACCGGCGAAGTAAACGTCGCCGTACTTCTCCCAGTAGGTCTCACGGTAGCGCTCTGGGTCTTTATATAGAGTCCTTAGCATTCCAGGCCAGGGCCTCTTTATGACCAGGTTGCCGGAGCCTTCGCCCTCGATTTCGTTACCCTCCTCGTCGTAGAGCCCGACGAAGATGCCGGGGAACGGGAAGGTGGCGCTACCCGGTTTGGTGGTCGTGATGCCGGGGAGCGGCGTGATCATGATCCCACCCGTCTCGGTCTGCCACCACGTGTCCACGATGGGACAGCGGCCCCCGCCGACGTTGTCGTAGTACCACTCCCAGGCCCGCGGGTTGATCGGCTCCCCAACCGTCCCCAGCAGCCGCAACGAAGTCAGGTCGTGCTTTTCGAGGTTCTCGGTCCCGGTCTTCATGAACGCCCGGATAACGGTCGGCGCGGTGTACATGATGCTTACCTTGTGACGCTCGACGACGTCCCAGAAGCGGTCGCCCTCCGGGTAGGTCGGGGTCCCCTCGAACATCAAGCTCGTCGCCCCGTTCGAGAGCGGACCGTACACCAGGTAGGAGTGTCCCGTCACCCACCCGACGTCCGCCGTGCACCAGTAAACGTCGTCGTCTTTAACGTCGAGAACCCACTTGGATGTCGCCTTGACCTGGGTGAGGTAGCCGCCGGTGGTATGGACAATTCCCTTTGGCTTGCCGGTCGATCCGGAGGAGTAGAGGATGTAGAGGAGATCCTCCGAGTCCATCTCCTCGGCCGGACACTCCGTCTCTACCTCCGATACGAGTTCGTCCCAGTACCTGTCCCGGCCCTCGGTCATGTCCACGTCGTCTCCAGTGCGCCGGACGACGACTACGTTCTGGATGGACGGCGTGTCTTGGAGGGCTTCGTCGGCGTTCTGTTTGAGGATCGTCTTCTTGCCGCCGCGCGGGGCCGAGTCGGCGGTCACGAGCACCGTTGCCTCAGCGTCGTTGATCCTGTCTCGCAGGCTACCAGCCGAGAACGCGCCGAAGACTACCGAGTGGGGCGCGCCGATACGGGCGCAGGCAAGCATGGCGATAGGAAGTTCGGGGATCATGGGCAGGTAGATCGCCACCCGATCCCCCTTCCTCACCCCGAGGCTCTTGAGTACGTTGGCGAATTTCTCCACCTCCGTCTTGAGCTCCGAGTAGGTGAAGGTCTTGCCGTCGCCCGGCTCGTCCCCTTCCCAAATGATGGCTTTTTTGTCGCCCCGTCCCTGCTCTATCTGGTAGTCGAGGCAGTTATAAGAGACATTCAGCTTGCCCCCCACGAACCACTTGGCCTCCGGCGGCTCCCATTCCAGGACCCGGTCGTACTTCTTGAACCAGTGGAGTTCGTCAGCGAATCGTCCCCAGAAGCCCTCGAAATCCCGCTCCGCCTCCTCGTAGACGGAAGGATCATTAGCATTGGCCTGTGAAACGAATTCTTCCGGCGGCTCATACGTTCGTGGAGCCGCCTGCCCTGAATCTTGCTCTGCGCTCATTTTTTCCTTTCCCCTTATTCCTACAAACTTCATCCCTTACGCTACCACGTATATATTCTATTAGACTTTTGCATTCTTTACACGAATCGGAGACCCCAGAACTCCGAGAGCCTGTACCGGCAGCCTCGGATCAAGAGTCCTTTCTGGTAAAGAGCCGCTCCAGCCGTTTCTCGAAGCGTCCGGACGAGCGATGGTCACCTGTTCCACCGAGTGTCTCGACGGCGCGGCTGCAGATGCTAATGGCGCTCTCGATCTCCCCCCGATACTCATAGAGCGTGGCGAGCCGCTCGTAGCAGAACGTCCCCGCATGGCCGAGATCCACGGCGGCGCAGCAGTGGCGCTCAAAGGCCGCAAGTTCCTCTTCTTCGCGCCGATTCTTGAAATGGACCTGGGCCAGGGATACGTGGGCGAGCTGGCGTTCTTCGTCCGTTTCGGCGAACTCCAGCGCCGCCCCGCCTATCCGGCGGGCAAAATCTCCGTCCCCGGCAAAGCCTGCCTGGGAGGCCGTGGAGGCGAGCAGCACGGAAGGAGTCGTGTCCGGGTTCTCGTTCGCGTATGCACGCAGGATGGCGACCACCGCCTCCGAGTCCGCCTGCAAGTCGAGCGCCGCGTGGCGTGAGAAGCGGTCGAGATCTTCTTGCGGCAGGGCGACGAGGTACCCCGCCAACTCGTCCCAATTACCCAAGCATACCTCCTGAAGATCTCACCGTCGGACAGCGGTTATCTTACCGTGGAGCTCGCAGGCGCGGAAGTCAGTAGGTTCGGGTGGCGTATAGCAAAACACGCAGGTTCCCTCTACTTCACCACCTTGTAGAAGGTGCCGCCTCCTTCGGGGATCAGCCTGTAGCCGGCCTGTTCGAAGGGAGCGGCGTAGCTCGGGCTTATGCCGCCTGCGAAAAGCACGTACACGGGGCCGCCTTCGCGCAGGTATTTATCGACGTACTTCAGCCAAGCGGCGTCCTTGTCTTCCCACTCTTTCGGGTTCGCCAGAGGGTTCACGAGGTGGAGGTCTGTACGTCGTTTGTCGACGAGGGTCATATACCAGAGAGAACTGCCGTTCTGGACGATGGTAGCCCCACGCGGGGCGGTCGCGGCGACCGCGTTCATGGTCTTCTGGGACGCGTAATTTCCACTCTGGTCCACAGCGGCATAGGTACTAGTCCCAACTCTTACCAGAGGGAACAGTAGCAGCGCGACGGAGACCACCGCCAGCGCGACCTTTCTTCGGGCGGATGAAAGACGAGATAGGACATCCTCCATCCAGTCGAGTAGCCCGGCGGCGCCGACCGCGATAAAGATGGAGAGGACAAGATACGTCGGGATGAAGTACACCCACACGTCCAGGATGCCATACTCGACGGCCTGGAAGAGCCATCCGAGGTAGAGAAAGCTCAGCATGGCGCAGGCCGCCCGGTCCCTGAGTGCCAGGAGCAGGAAACCAAGCCAGGCGAAGATCAGGAAAACCGGGTTGAACTGCCGCAGCAGCTCCCCGGAGTAGGAGAGCACCTGTCTCGGCAGCTTTGCGGGACTGTAGACGAACATACGAGCGTCGAACACGCGCCCCGTCACGAGGTCGAGGAAGTTGCTCAAAGTGTCGGGATGATAATTATCCAGAGGCAGGTTCAGCGCGCCCCGGATTGGCAGGTATACGTAAGGCGTGAGCGCCAGCAAGAAGAGCCCCGCTCCCTTGAGCAACAGTCGCCAGTCGAGGAGCTTGCGGCGTTCCACGAGAAAAACAAAGAGTATGCCCGCCGGGATCAGGAGTCCGCTGGTCAGGTGGTGGGTCATCGAGAGACCCATCAGAAAGGCGGCGAGCAGCAGGTAGCGATCCCTCCTATCATCCCTCCAGAGGAGAAGGACGAACATTATCAGGGCCACAAAGAGGGCGTTGAGCGTATAGACCTCGGCGATCACCGCCTGGCTCCAGAACGCCTGTCCGACCCCGAAGAGCAGAGCCGCGGCCACGGACGGCACGGCCCTCCCGGTGAGCTTCCTGCACACGGCGTAGATCAGGAAAACCGCAACAGCCGCGTAGACGGCCGAGGCGAGGCTGACCCTGTAGCCCACGTCCCCGAAGGGCAGGAAGGTGAAAAGCTTGGCTAGCATCATGTACGTCGGATAGCCGGTCGGGTTCGAGATGCCCATGATGTAAGCCCGCACCTGGAGCAGCCCCGAGTCGGCCAGCCCATATGGGTCCCGCGGCAGGGCCGTCGGCGCCAGCGTCCTGAGGTAGAGCACGAACGCGAGGAGCGCGACCCCGATGCCCGGCAACGAGGCGGTAAGCGCGGACGAGAGCCGGCCTTTTTTCGAATCACTCTTCACAGACGACAATTTTAAAGGAATATCGTCGGGCCCGTCCTAATATCCCTTGCCGGCGGGCGTAAGATACTGGCGGATCACCGGTTCATCTCCTAGACTGTGCCGGTCTAAAGGTAAGAAGTAGTGGATATCAATGTATTTCAGGAGGATGGATGGACGGGCTGCTCGAAGGCAAGAAGGTTCTGATAACAGGTGTACTCGACCGGCGGTCTATCGCCTACTCTACGGCACGCCTGGCCTCCGAGCAGGGAGCGGAGATCGTTCTTACCGGCTTCGGGCGTGCCGCCAGCCTCACCCACCGAACAGCCAAACGCCTGAACCCCGAACCGCCCGTTCTTGAGCTGGACGCCAACAAGCCCGACGACATCTCCGCCGTCGCCAAAGACCTGAAGAAACGCTGGGGCGAACTGGACGGCATCGTCCACGCCATCGCCTTCGCCCCGGAAGACGCCCTTGGAGGCAACTTCCTGAGCGCCGAATGGCCTTCAGTCGCAACCGCCCTCCAGACTTCGGCCTACTCTCTCGCCGCCCTCTCCACCGGGCTGATGGGCCTCCTGAAACCCGGTTCTTCTATCGTCGGCCTGGACTTCGACGCCCGCGTGGCCTGGCCAGCATACGACTGGATGGGCGTCGCGAAAGCCGCCCTCGAATCAACCTCTCGCTACCTGGCCCGCGACCTCGGGGAACGCGGCATCCGGGTCAACCTGGTTTCGGCCGGACCCGTAAAGACACTCGCCGCCAAGGGCATCAGCGGCTTCGAGCAGATAGAAGGCGAGTGGGGCCGCCAGGCTCCCCTCGGCTGGGAGACAACCAACCCCGAGCCCGTCGGCCGGGCGGTCGTCAGCCTGCTCTCTGACTGGTGGCCCGCGACGACGGGAGAGTTGATCCACGTAGACGGCGGCTACCACGCGATGGGCGCGCCGATAAAGTAGCTGGTCAGCGCTTCAGCCGGTTAGCTTCAGCGTCGCGCTAGCGAGGCGAACTTGGTGTATTGCTCCATCCACGCAAGCTGGACTTTGCCGGTCGGGCCGTTGCGGTGTTTGCCGATGATGACCTCGGCGATGCCTTTGTCATCGGAGTCGGGGTTGTAGTACTCGTCCCGGTAGAGGAACATGACCATGTCGGCGTCTTGCTCGATTGCACCAGAATCGCGCAAGTCCGAGAGCATCGGGCGTTTGTCGTGGCGCTGCTCGACGGCGCGGCTTAGCTGCGCTATGGCGAGTACCGGCACGTCCAGGTCGCGGGCGAGTATCTTGAGGCCCCGGCTGATCTCCGCTATCTCCTGCTGGCGGTTCTCCCTGTTCTGGCCGACCATGAGCTGTAAATAATCTATGACTACCAGCGAGAGAGGCTGCCCGCCCTGGGTGAGTAGCTTGCTAGCGAGTCTCCTGACTTTCGCCCGTATCTCCATGAGCGTCACGCCCGCCGTATCGTCTATCCAGATCGGAGCGCGGCTTACCTCCGCCACCCCGCGTACCAGCTTCGGCCAGTCTTCAG
>JBBPZT010000165.1:0-4813 GCA_038198625.1 Rubrobacterales bacterium | reverse complement strand
CTCCAATCCGCGGAGCTTCGCTTTCTTGAGCTTGCCGACCCCGGCTACCGTGCTGCCGGGGAGGACGACCGGAACACGGACGCTGGGATAGGGATTAGGGGCCCCGGCGACTATCTGGACGGTCTGTCCGCCAAGGTCTACCTTCGCGACGGAGAGCCGGTCGGCGTTGGGATGAGGTTCGAACTCGACGACCTCCCCGACGACCACCTCTCCATCAAGGACTCCCATCCGCTCCACGCCGTCGACCTCTTGGCTGTGGAGAGAGAGAAGGTCTACGAGTTCGTCGACCGTAAGGTCGAAGTCCATGTACTCACGGAGCCAGCTTAACGGGACGCGCAAAACCTAACTTCCCTTCCGAAAAATTAAAACTGTCGCAGAAAGCGGAGGTCACCCTCGAAGAACATGCGGAGGTCCGGGATACCGTATTTGACCATCGCCATCCTGTCGGGACCCATGCCGAAGGCGAAGCCCGTGTAATCCTCGGGGTCGTAGCCGACTTCTTCGAGGACCGCCGGGTCGACCATCCCGCCGCCCAGCAGTTCCAGCCATCCGGCACCCTTGCACACCTTGCAATTCGGGTCGCTGCCGCCGCACACAAAGCAGCTAACGTCCATCTCGACGCTCGGCTCCGTAAACTGGAAGTAGCTCGGCCTGAGACGGGTCTTCACGTCCGCCCCGAAAACGTGGCGGGCCATCGCCCCCAGGGTGCCCTTGAGGTGAGCCAGGGTGAGGCCTTTGTCCACCGCGAGACCTTCGATCTGATGGAACATCGGGGTGTGAGTCGGGTCGGAGTCGCGCCGGTAGACCCTTCCGGGGACGACCACGTAAACCGGCGGCTGTTGGGAGAGCATCGTCCGGATCTGGACCGGAGAAGTGTGGGTCCGCATGACCAACCCCTCGTCGAGAAAGAAGGTCGCCTGCATCCCACGCGCCGGATGGCCGGGCGGGATGTTGAGCGCCGTGAAGTTGTAGTAGTCAGTCTCGATTTCCGGTCCTTCGGCGACCCGATACCCGAGCCCGACAAAGAAATCTACTACCTCGTCCACAACCCGCAGCGTCGGGTGCAGATGCCCTCTCGGATACGGCACTCCGGGGAGCGTTACATCCACCGCTTCGGAACGGAGCCGCTCGTCGGTCTCGGTTGCGGCCAAAACACCGGCGCGCTCGCCCAGAGCGGCTTCTATCTTCTTCGAGGCGCGGTTAGCGGAGCCCCCGACCTCTTTACGCTGCTCGGGCGGGAGGCTGCCGATACTTTTCTTGATCTCCGTTAGCTCCGCCGAGCGCCCAAGGTAACCGACCCGGATCCGCTCTAGCTCCGCTGTGGAACCAGCGTCGCCGACGGCCGCGAGGGCATCTGATTCAAGCTGTTCTATACGACTCATGACCGGCATATAAGGCGCTATGGTAGCACACGGACATACGCCTCGTAGAGCAGGATCGAGGCCGCAACGGCAGCGTTCAAGGAGGCCGCTCGGGCCGGGATCTTAACCGAAGATTCACACGCCTCTACGACCTCATCCGGCAGCCCACTTCCCTCCGCCCCTACGACTACCAGAAGTTTTCCGAGGGGCAAGGCCCTGGATGAAGATCCTGTTTCGGGCATCGCCGCGACCGGGGTAAAACCCGCCCCGCGCGCTTCCTCCAGAAACGGTATCGTCCGGATCTCGCGGGCTATCGGGGTGTGGAAGATGGAGCCCATGGTCGCCCGAACCGTTTTAGAGTTGTAGAGGTCGGCGCAGTTTCTGGAGAGCACGACACCGGTACCGAAAGCGTGGGCGGCGCGGATGATCGTGCCGACGTTGCCGGGGTCTTGAACACCGTGTAGCAGCACGAGTCTCTCACTACGCTCGAACAACTCTCCCAAAGAAACGTCCAGGAAAGGGAAGACTGCTATCGGGCCTGCTGGAGTAGTGAGGGCGGAGAGACGGCGGATGGAGTCCGGGTCGTCGAAGTCGTAGAGCGGTGGAACCGGCGATTCGGAGATGAGGTTATCGCCCTCCGCCAGAAAGAGCCGCTCGGCTTCGCGGTATTTCTTCTGTTTGAGCTTCGCGGCACGCTTTAAAGAAATCACTCCTGGAACAGGTCTAACTCGTCCAGCTTGTCCTTCGGGCCTCCCACCACGATGACGTTGCCTTTCTCCAGTTTGGTATCGCCTTTCGGAATGCGGCCGCCCTCACCCTTACGCCGCACCGCGACGACCGCCAAACCCTCGTCGGCCAGGCGCAGGTCGGCGAGCGTCTTGTCGACCCACTTCTCGGGGACCTCGGCTTCTATCAGCGCCTCGTCTTCGCCGAGGTCCACGTAGCCCATTATGCCCGGAGAGACGACGGACCGGGCGACCTGCTCGCCTATCTCCCGCTCCGGTTCCACTATACGGTCCGCCCCGACTTTCCGCAGGAGCCGGACGTGGATCGGGCTGTCGGCGCGCGCCACCACCGTCTCCAGACCCATGTCTTTGAGCGCGAGGGTGACCAAGGTGCTGGCCTGGGCGTTGCCGCCGATGGCGACGACCGCGCCGTCGAACTGATCCACGCCCAGCTCCTTGAGAACGTCTTCGTCCGTCGCATCGGCCGTGACGAGGTCCACGTCCGGCAGATCGTCGGAAAGTGCCTGAACGATATCTTTTCTGTGGTCTATGGCGAGAACTTCATGACCCAGGAAATGGAGATTTTCGGCTACCACGCTCCCAAGTTGCCCGAGTCCCACGACCAGAAACTGTTTGCTCATCCTATCGCTATCTCCTCTTCGGGGTACGAGTAGTTGCGGGTTCGGGTCCGCTCGCTGAGCGCCAGTATCAAGGTGATTGGGCCCAACCTTCCGGCGAACATTAGGAATATGGTCAGCAACTTGCCGGAGAAAGTTAGCTTGGCCGAGGAAAAGAGGCTCAACCCGACCGTTCCGAGCGCGGAAGTGACGTGAAATAGCGCCTGAAGCAGTCCCTTATTCTCGGTGGCGATGAGAATCACGGTCCCGAAGATGACCAGAAAAGCCGCCAGCGCAAACACGGAGAGCGTCTTAACCACCAGCGAGGTCGGGATCTGGCGATGGAATACCGAGATCTCCTCTCTCCCCCGCGCCTGGGCGACGAACAGCAGGAAGATCAGGGCGAGTGTGGTCACCTTGATACCTCCTCCTGTCGAAGCCGGCGCAGTCCCGATGAACATCAACACTATCTGCAACAACAGCGTCGAGTGCCGCATATCCGGATAGTCCAGGGTCGAGAAACCGGCTGTCCGGGGCGTAACACCCTGAAACAGCGCCTCCAGCAGCTTCTCGCCGAGCGGATCTCCACCGAGCGTGGCGGGGTTGGTCCATTCCAGGACAGCAACGCTGCCCGCCCCGAACACTATAAGGACCGCCGACGTTATAAGGACAATCTTCGAGTGGAGCGTAAAGCGCCTGGTTCTAGGATAAGAGTAGAGGTTCACCAGCACCGGGAAGCCGAGCCCTCCCAGTACGATCAGGACGATAAAAACGGCGTTTACGACGGGATCCCCGGCATAAAGAGAGCCTAGAGAAGGCTTGAAAATGTCGAACCCCGCGTTGCAGAACGCGCTTATAGCGTGAAAAACTCCGTAGCCTATGGAACTGGCAAGGTCGTAGTTACCAGCATAAAACCTCGCGGCTAGTATCGCAGCTCCTATAGTTTCGAGCGCGACGGTAAAAAGGGCGACCCGGCCGAGCAGCGTCAGGATGCTCCTTGGGGAGCCTGGGCTCTCCATCTCCTGCTGAACGGTTCGCGCCTGGCGGAACCCCAGCTTGCGCCCGAGCAACAGCGCCACAGTGGTCGCGACCGTCATGATCCCGAGCCCACCAACCTGTATAAGAGAGGCGACTATCCCCTGCCCGAAGGTGGTGAAGTCCGTCGCGGGGTCCACCACCTGCAACCCCGTAACGGTCACCGCGCTCGTCGCCTCGAATAGGGCGTCTATCCAGGTAATCCCGGAGTTGGCCTCGGGCAGCTTTAGAAGCAACGTCCCGAGAACGATAAACCCCGTGAAACCGAGGACTATCAGCCGGGTACCAGAGAGCCGGGTCAGCAATCTGATACCCCGGAGCCCGGATCAGGCCCGGTTTAGAGCTTCCTTTGCCTGCTCGACCACCGCGCCAAAGGCCTCAGGCTCGGTGGCGGCGAGGTCGGCAAGTATCTTACGGTCGAGGTCTATCTCGGCGAGCCTGACACCGTTGATGAACTGAGAGTAAGAGAGCCCATGCTCCCGGGCTCCGGCGTTGATCCGCTGGATCCAGAGCGACCGAAAGTCCCTCTTGCGCTGCTTGCGCCCCGCATAGGCGTAAACCCCGCTTTTCCAGACCTGCTCTTTAGCCCTCTTGTAGGAGCTGTTTTTCGTTCCCCGATAACCCTTGGCCTGTGCCAGAACCTTCCGGCGCTTCTTCCGGGCGTGGACGCTGCGTGCCGCGCGGGCCATCTACCTCACCCCCAGCAAACGCTTGATGCGTCTCTCGTCAGCACCGTGCACCATAGTCTCAGTGTTGAGCCTGCGCTTGCGTTTGCGGCTTTTCTTCTCCAGGATGTGGTTGTGGCCGCTGCGGCGGCGCTTGACCTTCCCCTTTTTACCCACCGCGAAACGCCCGGCGGCACCCTTGTGGGTCTTCATCTTCGGCATGTTTCCTCCACGTTTCTTCTCTTGTATAACCATGAGGCTCGCGGCACGGGAGTTGAAGCCGTTTCGCCTCTTAACAGCGGATTATTGTATCAGACCGGCCTTCTTTTACGCGCCATCTACCTCGCACCAGCTACGGGATGCCGTGCTTGCCCACGAAAACATCGGAAAGAGGGCGGCTGAACAGGGTT
>JBBPZT010000164.1:0-11570 GCA_038198625.1 Rubrobacterales bacterium | reverse complement strand
GAGAGTAGGAGAGACTCCGCCCCGGCTATGGAGCCGAACATTTGCATGACCATGTCCGAGAGGCAGTCGCCGTCGCGGTTGAGGGTCGGGATGACGAGCGGCTCGCCGTAGGTCGAGAGCAGGAGTGCGTAGGTCGCGTCTATGAGCTGCGGGTCGTAGCGGATGTCGCGGTTTTGCTCCGCCGCCCGGTCCATCTCTTCTTTGAGCATCCCCTCGTAGACGGGCGAGACCGTCCACTTGGGACCGCCGAAGACCTTAGCGCGCATCTTGCGGGCGTGGATAAAGGCGAACTCCGAGACGCCCCGGCACACGCGGCGGGAGATCTTCTCTGTCCGATATGCGACCTCGTCGAGGTCTTCGCCCTCCCGCCGCTCCTCGGCCCCGTAAGCGTCGTCCACGGCCATCCTGACCACCGAGACCGGGGCGTGGACACCGCTCATCGGGTTGACGCCGGGGATGCGACGGCCGGTTCGTACTATGACGGTCCCGTCTATGCCTTTCCTCAAGATAGCGTTCGGGGAGCCGAGTTTGCTATTTTCGGGGGTGATGGTAGCGGCTTTGATCCCGAAACCGCTCTCTTTCATCGCCGCTGCCGCCTCGTAGACCACCTCGTTGTCCGTCTCCTCGCGGTTCTCAAGCGAAAGGTCGTAGCGTTTGAACTCCAGATCCAGGCCCGTCACGCCCGGCTCCAGCACCCGTAAAGACTCCTCCAGCAACTCCTGGCCGGTCTGGTCTCCCTCCATCACTACTATCGTCTTACGCTCCACTTATCGCACCTCTGAGTCTCTCGGTTCGCCTACCAGCCTAGTATACGAGCCCGCGAAGATGCTATCCGACTTCTTCCGTTATCCGCGGACGCGCATCCCGATAATCGCCGGCTCCGCCTTGCTCAACTTCTGGGCCGTTCCGATGAGACGCCTGGCAACCCCGTACTTCTGGTTGAGCATCCGGTCTATGTGCCGTTCTTTCTCCTCACCGCGTACGATCCAGGCCTCTCCCTCGACCCACTCTCCCTCCGGCCCACCGCGACGGTCGCACGGGACGAGCCGCACGCCCGGATGGCGACGCGCCCGCTTGACCTTGCCGGTCCCCGAGCTGGTCTGAGCGTAGAAGATGCCGTCCTCCTCGACAAACCACAGCGGCGTCCGCATCCCTTCGCCGTTCTTGCGGTACGTCTCCAGGTTCAGGTACTTGCGCTCTCGGAACTGATCCATCCTGGATTCCATCTCTACCAACCTTTTCGTCTCCAGCGCGAGCGTCTCTCGCGCCCGCACGAATTCTATTCCAGTACAGGACCTGTGTTTCCGGGGTATCAGGTGAACAGGTCTATCAGCTGGAGGTTTTCGAACTCGGCGGCCAGGGTGGGAGAGAGGTGGGTCCGGCCGCTGGCCTCCTCCATCTTGCTCGCGACTTCCAGGAAAGCCTCGGCCGGTCCCTTCACCGGTACGTCCCGACGCCTGAGGGCCACTATGGAGCGGCTTATCGTAGGGCTATTCTCGACCGAGACGAGGCTCAGGTTCCCGGCCGTTATGCTCCGGAGCACCGCCGTTCGGGGTAGGAACGCAACCCCGAGACGATGCTCGACCATCCTCTTGGCCGACTCTATGTTGTCCACCTCCATCGTCCTGAGCTCTCCGATGCCGGCGTCCCGGAACAGCGCCTGCGTCTGCTCGAAGTAGCTGGAGTCGTGGTCGAAGAAGATCAACTGCTCATCCCCAACCTCCGCTAGTTCCGCCGAGCCTCGCTGGGTGAACCTGTGGTCTGGGTTCACGACCAGCACCAACTCGTCTTCGTAGAGTGGCATACTCTCCACGTCCGGGTGTCGCATCGCCCGCGTGAGCCCGAGCTGCACTTCTTCCTTTAGCACCATCTCCAGGATGTCCTCCGAGTGCCCGGTGCGAACGGAGACGGATACTTTCGGGTACGCGACCACGAAGCGCTCCAGAAGCCCCGGCAGCGCGTAAGTCCCGACGCCTGGCGCCGCCCCGATCACTAGCCGTCCACCCGACCCTCCATGTAACTCCTCTAGTTGACGCTTCCCTTCCTCGAAAGCTCCCACGCAACGCTCAGCGTACGGCGTGAACTCCCTCCCCGCTTCCGTCAGACGCATCCCGCGGCTGGTCCGCACGAAGAGCTGGTCCCCAACCTCCTCCTCAAGTGCCTTCAGCCTCGCCGTCAACGTCGGCTGCGTCAGGAACATCTCCTCCGCCGCCCGGCTCAGGTTGCCGAGCCGGGCCACCGCGAGAAAACACTCCAACTGACGAAAGATCATGCGCTGCCTCCATGGGTATCAAAATAGTTTATGGAGATGATTCAAGCAAACAATTGGACTTATAGCAAGGGCATGAGTAGTCTGTCGCCAAGGATAAGGAGAGTGAAAGGAGGGGCCATGATCCCCATCCAGTACAGGGACGCCGAGACGGAGGAAATTCTGGACTGGCGGCACGAGGAAGGTGCGCCGGCTATCGGGCAGAGGGTTCTGTTGGAGTGTGTCGGCGAATTCCAGGTGCTTTACAGGTGGCGATGCAATCCCACGGCGTGTGTGGTCTACGTGCGGCGGGTCGAAAAAGAAGTTCGGGTCGCGGCATAGTGTTTAGATCGGGCTCCGAGCGTCGCGGGCGGCTGCTTGCTAGAGTGGTTTTGTTCTAGCGAGTGGTTTCAGAAACAGGCGAAAGGAGCCCGAAGGTTATGGAAAAGCAACAGTTTGGAGAAGGGGTCGAGATCACGGCCCCGATCCCGGAAGAGTTTGAGGAGATACTTACTCCCGAGGCGGTTGGTTTCGTGGCGAAGCTGGCCCGGGAGTTCGGCGGAAAGGTCGATGAGATCCTCCAGGCGCGTCAGGAGCGTCAGGAGCGGATCAACGGCGGAGAGATGCCGGATTTCCTACCGGAGACGAAGGAGATCCGGGAGGGCGACTGGCGGATAGCGCCGATTCCCGAAGACCTTCAAGACCGGCGCGTGGAGCTCACCGGCCCTCCAGACCGGAAGATGACTATAAACGCGCTCAACTCCGGGGCGAGTTGCTGGATGGCGGACTTCGAAGACGCCAACTGCCCGACTTGGCACAACATGCTCGAAAGCCAGCTAAACATGAAAGAGGCCATCGGGCGCACCATCGCTTTCGACGACCCGAGCAGCGGCAAGCACTACGAGCTGAACGACGAGGTAGCCGTCATCCTGGCGAGGCCACGTGGCTGGCACCTCTTCGAGAAGCACATGCTGGTCGACGGTAAAGAGGTCCCGGCCGGTATTTTCGACTTCGGCCTGTACTTTTTCCACAACGCGCAGGCGCTTCTGGACATGGGCAGTGGCCCGTACTTCTACCTGCCGAAGATGGAGAGCCACCTGGAAGCAAGGCTCTGGAACGACATCTTCGTGATTGCCCAGGACGATCTCGGGATTCCGCAAGGAACCATAAAGGCGACGGTCCTTATAGAGACGATCCTTGCGACCTTCGAGATGCATGAGATCCTCTACGAGTTGCGCGAGCATTCGGCGGGCCTCAACTGCGGCCGGTGGGATTACATCTTCTCCTACATTAAGAAGTTCCGCGAGCAGGACATGCTGCTGCCGGACCGCAACTCGGTAACGATGACCGTTCCGTTCATGCGGGATTACTCGCTGCTCACCATCAAGACCTGCCACCAGCACGGGGCTCACGCGATGGGAGGGATGGCCGCCCAGATCCCACGCTCCGACGACCCGGAGTGGACCGAGTTCGCCAACAACAAGGTGCATGAGGACAAGGAGCGCGAGGCAAAAGACGGCCACGACGGGACGTGGGTTGCCCACCCCGGCATGGTCGGGCTCGCCAAGAAAGCCTTCGACGAGTACATGCCGCAGCCAAACCAGCTGGATAAGATCCCCGACGTGAGCGTCTCGGCGGAGGACCTGATCGACAAGCCGGAAGGCGAGATCACGATGGACGGCTTCCGCAACAACGTCTCCGTCGGCGTCCAGTACCTCGCGGCCTGGCTCGCGGGACGAGGCGCGGTCCCGGTCTTCAACCTCATGGAAGACGCGGCGACGGCGGAGATCAGCCGGGCGCAGGTGTGGCAGTGGATACACCACGACCAGGGCGTCCTCGAAGACGGCACCGAAGTGACCGAGGAACTCTTCCGCGAGGTCCTCGATGAGGAACTGGAGAAGATAAAGGACATCGTCGGCGAGGAGCGCTGGGAACAAGACGAGTTTGGCAAAGCCGCCGACCTCTTCGCCCGCATTTCCACCGACGACGAATTTGTCGAGTTCCTGACCCTGCCCGGCTACGAATTGCTCAAGTAAGGAGGAGCGGTAAACACCCTCTCGACACCCGTCAGAGACCGGACCAGCGGCCACACAGTCCGGCCGCCGGTCCCCGCTCTCCTACCCCGGAGCGTGGGACACGTACCCAGGCCCGGTCCGGATCAAGTATGGGCCAGGCAGCTTGTTCGACGCTTGCACATATATGCACACATATGTGCGTGATGGTAAGTAGGGAAGATGGAAGACAAGTTCGACGAGAGGAGAGAGCGATGATGAACGGGAACCAGGTTTGGGAGATAGAGCGGGAGTGGGAAGGAGAGCGCTGGGAAGGAGTCGAGCGTCCGTACTCGGGTGAGGACGTGGCGCGGTTGCGGGGATCGGTCAGGATAGAGCACACGCTGGCACGGATGGGCGCGGAGCGGCTGTGGGAGTCGATGGGCGAGGAGGGGTACGTCAACGCGCTCGGTGCCTTGACGGGCAACCAGGCGGTGCAGCAGGTCAAGGCTGGTTTGAAGGCCATCTACCTCTCCGGCTGGCAGGTCGCGGCCGACGCCAACCTGGCCGGACAGATGTACCCGGACCAGAGTCTGTATCCGGCGGACAGCGTGCCGAACGTGGTCAAGAGGATCAACCAGGCGTTGCAGCGGGCAGACCAGATCCACCACGTCGAGGGCAAGAACGGCGTCAACTGGTTCGCGCCGATAGTCGCCGATGCGGAGGCCGGTTTCGGCGGGGCGTTAAACGTGTTCGAGATCATGAAAGCGATGATCGAAGCCGGGGCGGCGGGTGTCCACTTCGAGGACCAGCTCGCGTCGGAGAAGAAGTGCGGACACATGGGCGGCAAGGTCCTCATCCCGACCGCTCAGGCAGTGAGGAACCTTATCTCGGCGAGGCTCGCGGCGGACGTGATGGGTGTTCCGACGGTGCTCGTCGCCCGGACCGACGCGAACGGCGCGAACCTCATAACCTCCGACATAGATCCGGCCGATCACGAGTTCCTGACCGGTGAACGGACTATGGAAGGGTTCTACCGGGTCCGGGCGGGCATAGAGCAGGCGATAGCCCGCGGGCTCTCTTACGCGCCTTACGCCGATGTGATCTGGTGCGAGACCTCCGAGCCGAACATCGAGGAAGCGCGTCGCTTCGCCGAAGCCATCCACGCCGAGCACCCGGGCAAGCTCCTCGCCTACAACTGCTCGCCGTCGTTCAACTGGAAGGCAAAGCTCTCCGAAGAAAACATAGCCACCTTCCAGGAGCAACTCGGGGAGATGGGCTACAAGTTCCAGTTCATCACCCTCGCCGGTTTCCACGCCCTCAACTACAGCATGTTCGAGCTGTCGCGTGACTACGGAGAGCGCGGCATGGCCGCCTACTCAGAGCTTCAGCAGGCCGAGTTCGACGCCGAGAAGCACGGTTACACAGCCACCAAACACCAGCGTGAGGTCGGCGCCGGCTACTTCGACGAAGTCGCCCAGGTCATCGCCGGAGGCGCCGCTTCCACCACGGCCCTCACCGGCTCAACCGAAGAGGCGCAGTTCGTGAAGTAGCTGGTCAGCTATTTAGCAGGTCAGCTTGTTGGGGGAGGGGCCGGCTACCCGACCCCTCCTGTATATTGTGCGTGGTCGTAAAATCGGCCGGTAAGGGCGCGACAGACCGGCGCACCCTATGATCCCAGCTTCGCTCAGAGACCGTAAAAAAGCGATGGCCGTCGAGCCCATTTGTCGGCAGAGCCCGGTAGTGCTTGAGGCAGGCGAGTCGAAAAGGTGCTCAGGGAGCGGACGTTCGGATACCAAGCTCTACCTCAAGGGGTACCTCGGACGTCGGGCTGTAGCTGGTCACCGTCGTAGGCGCTCGGAGCCTCGCCTCCTTCGCGTAGAGATCCCGGACCTCGGTGAAGGAGGTGTCCATGGTTAGTGTTGCCCGTGTCACCTGATCGAGCAGCGCCAGTTCCTCGGTGGAGAGTCGCTCTTGCTCGATGAGGCCCCATGCGTCCCACAGGATCATCTCGTCCTTATTGAGGGCCGCCAGATCATGAACAACATTGTGGCGCAAGTAGGGCCAGCCCCTTGTCACCTCGACATTGAGGTTCGGATCGACCAGGAATTTCTCCGGGTCCGCCTCGCCTGCTCGGCACGCTTCCCACGCTGCTCCGGCAACCAGAAAGCGGTCGCGGGGTACGTCCAGAGGATTCAGGCTCATGCCGTCCGTCTCGTCGATGTGCTCGTCATCAAGCTCCGCATCTACCAATCGCCAGTGACCTTCTTCTGCGTCCCAGACCTCGGCCACTTCATGGTCCAGGTTGAAGCCCGGCTCGAAATACGTCGCAAATCCAACTCGCACGCGGGATGGAATGCCCAGGCTGCGCGCCATGCTCAGGAAGAGGATGGTGAAGTCCCGGCAGCATCCGAGCAGTCGCTTCTCCGGCGGTCTCTCCTCGGTCAACGGACGGCCGTCGAGCTCAAAGAGGCGCCCGAACATGATGTCTGGGTAGCGGCTGTCCACCTCGGAGATCCGATCCTCCGGTATGCCGTAAGAGGAGGGATCGTCGGCCCGGTAGTGGATCACCAGTCCTCGCGCCACCCGCCGCAGAGCTGACCGGCGGCGCGGAACTGTGGACCCTGACCTCACTCTGGATCGGCCCGATGCTCTTCTTGTCGGCGCTCGCCCTTTTCCTCTCCCTGCTCTTTGGCCCGACTCCCGCGACGCTCGTCGCCCTTACTCTCTGGGGAGTGCGCCTCGTAGCGTACAGCTCCGCGGCTCAAGGACTGGCTCTTTCAAGGGAAATGAAGCTCCTGGAATCCTTCTGGCAGTCTACCCCGCTTCTCCTGCCGCTGGCCGCCCTTCTGCTCATAGTCACCGTTTTCTACGCCCCGCGCCAGGAGAAACTCTCGCGGGAATGGAGCGCCTGATGGCCGCGCAACTCATCCGCTACGAACTCCGCAGGCTCGGATGGATGGGACTCCTAACGCCCGCCCTGGTGACGATCCTTTTCTGCGGACTGGCCCTCTTGATGACGCTCGGTGGGGCGGACAAAGCGCAGGTCTCGCGTATCCTTGTGGCCGGGCTGGAGCTCGGACTTCCGCTGGCGGCGGGCGTGGTTGCGGCGGGCATAGCAGCCGAAGAACCGGCCATCGACCTCCAACTCGCGCTGCTCACCCACTACCGGACCACGCTTCTCCGGCGGCTGGCGCTGCTCGTAGCTTGGATTTCCCTCTTCGCCTTCGCCTGGAGCGTCGCCCTGCAGCTCTTGGGGCTCTGGAGCCTCCGGGTGCCGGAGCCGTTTCTGGTCGGACAGCTCGTGTGGGTCTCGCCGCTGCTCTGGTTCGTGGCGGTCGGGGCCGCCGTCGCGCTGGTCCTCGGAGGACGTTCGGTTAGCGGTGCCTTGCTCGGCGGACTCTGGACCTTCGAGATCTTGTTCCGGGATCTTTTCCTCAGCAAAGACTGGCTAAGGCCCGAGTTCCTGTTCGCCACGACCTACACGCCCGGCGCGGAATACTGGCTCTCCAACCGGCTCGCCCTGATCTCCACGGCGCTCGTAGTGGGGCTCGCCGTGTGGCTGCTCTCGTCGAGGACCGAACTAATGGCGAAGGGAGGCGAAGCATGAGTAAAGTAACATCATCGGTGCTGATCGGCGCGACGCTCTACGAGTTCCGGATGCAGCTCCGCCGTAAGGCGCTCTGGATCGCGACCGGAATTTTCTTTGCCTTGACTCTTTTCGTGTCTCAAGGTCCGTGGCAGTTTCCGAGCAGTATGCTCGTTATACAGATACTCGCGTTCTGGACGCAGGAGCTGCAAACCTTCATGCCAGTCGCCTTCGGGATACTCCTCGCGGACCGGCTGCCGCGTGACCGCCTCCTCCGTGCGGACGAGTTGCTGGACTCTTTACCAGGCTCTCCCTCAGAAAGATTTCTCGGGAAGTACATTGGAGCCACGCTCGCGACGCTGTTACCCCTCTTCTTGATCCACCTTGCCGGCGTCGTCTACGTCGCCGTGGATCAGGCAAGCGCGGAAGCTATACCTCTGGGGCTGGCGATGTTCGCCGCCGCCAGCCTCCCCGGTCTCTTGTTCGTCGCGGCTTTCTCCATCTCGTGCCCGGTGGTGATCTGGGTGCCGCTGTACCAGTTCCTGTTCACCGGCTACTGGTTCTGGGGCAACTGGCTGCTACAGGGTCCGCAAAGCCCGCTCTACATCCCCGTACCGACCCTCTCGGGGACCCTGCTCACCCCGGCCGGATATTATGCTGCAACCGGACTTTTCGGTGTCCCCGATTTCGTCCTCCGGGCCACGGCGTGGGAAGGCTTATCGAGCATCGGGCTGCTCGTGGCGTTCGGGGTCGCGGCGCTGGACGCGGCCCACCGGTACCTGACCTGGCGAAAGTCAACGCGATGAGAGAGGAGCGAAACATGGAAGTAGTCGTCGAAGGTTTGAGCAAAGTATACGGCGGTCGCGTCCGGGCGCTCTCGGGGGTGGACCTCGAAATACCGACCGGCATGTACGGCCTGCTCGGCCCCAATGGGGCGGGCAAGACAACCCTGATGCGTATCCTGGCCGGCATCCTCCGCCCGACCTCGGGCTCCGTCCACATCGGTGGCCTGGATTGTTCGACGGAATCCGGGTGGACGGCCGTCAAGCGCACGCTCGGGTATTTGCCGCAGGACCTCGGCCTCTACCAGGACTTGAGCGCCCGCGAGTTCCTGGATTACATCGGCATCCTGAAAGGACTCGGCGACAAGAAGGAACGTCGCCGGCGTGTGGAGGAGCTGTTGGAAGTCGTGCGGCTGGAGGATGTGGCGAAGCGCAAGCTCAAGGGTTTCTCCGGCGGGATGAGGCGTAGGGTTGGCATCGCCCAGGCGTTGTTGAACGACCCGCGGCTCCTGATCGTGGACGAACCGACCGCCGGGCTCGACCCCGAGGAATGCATCCGCTTCAGGAACCTACTCTCCGACCTCGCCGGAGACCGGACGGTCCTCCTCAGCACCCACATAGTGGAGGACGTTGCCCAGACCAGCCGAAACCTGGCAGTGCTGGCGGGAGGCGAGGTCCTGTTCCGGGGAACGGCCGCCGGCCTGATCGAAGGCGCGCGCGGCAAAGTCTTCACTGTCGAGATCGACGGCCCGAAGCCAGACGGGAATCTCACGGTCGTATCCACTCTCCACCTCGGAAGCTCCGTCCAGTACCGGGTCGTCGGCGAACCGCCTCCGCACCTCGAAGTCGAAGAAGCGCCTCCGAGCCTCGAAGACGGCTACGTGTGGCTGATGCGCGAACGGAGAACGGCCGGGGTCACCTGAAGATCCACATGAGAAGTCACGGAGATCGGCTTCCCGTGGCTTCTCATGGTGCATAATCCGGGCATGGTCCTTAAGAACAGACATGATCGGTTGCTGACGGACGGCATCCCGCTCTACGCCTGACTCTACGACGACGGCGGCGTGACCACCGAACGCTACACAGCAGTCTTCACCGGCCTGCTCTCCATAAAGAAGCCCGGCGAATACCCGTACCTTCGCGTGAACGCGGAAGGCCCCTGCACGCTGCATCGTGGGGAGCCGCCTTACGAGAGTATGGGCCGGGAAATTTCATTCCCCGATCTCCCGGAAGAGACCCGGCAGGCGATCCTGAAAGTCTACAAAGATCTGTGGCAACTCTGATCCGCCACGCTTGCTTGTTTTTCGACCAACTCGAACTCCACCACCACGAGCACGGTTTCGTCTGTTAGCGGGTGTCCCGCCTCCTTCATCTCGGCTCCCCATACGGCGCGATGCTCCCTTTTGAAACCTTCCGCGTCGCTGCCGTAACCTTCTCTACGGACCAGGCTCAGCGACTGGTCTCCCAACATTTACTCTTATGTTTCGTTCAGCTTTTGCAGTTTTCTCAGAAGTTCCACAAATCGGCGTAATGTCCTTAAATCCTCTTCCTCTAATCCGTCAGGCTCGAAATGCATGCCCCTGTTCCTGATTTGGCGAACATCGTCTAGCTGTTCGATAAAGCCTCTGCGATCCATCGCGGTGAGAGCAAGCCTGTGCCAGTGCTCTGGATTTTCGAGTAGTCGCTGATATGCGCCAAAAGTAAGCTCATCTATCCTCTCGACTTCTCGTTCCTCGTCGGATGGAGCACGGCAGGAAGCTAATTCATCCGCTGTAAATTTTCCGTCAATCAGGCCACGGATGTGGTTCTCTACTTCTCCGACGAACAAAAATGGTTCGCTCAACTGCCCAAACTGTAAGCTCAAATCGCTGGTGGTTACTATACCGCTGATCTTATTTTGGGTGTCCCTGACAAGGACGTATTGATGGTTCACGATCAGCGGTATTGCGTCGAATAGAGAGGCATCTACCTTGATCTCTTGGTGCGGCTCCATGTAATCACGCACTACATTGGAGGAGTTGTCAGCTAACTTACGGAAGCCTATTGAGTACCAGCTTATAATTCCCTTGACCTCCCGTTTGCCCTGAATAATCGGTAACTGTGAGAAGTTATGTAACATCATGAGATGCACAGCTTTCTGCAGCGTGCTGTCTGGTTTTACACTGATCTGTGTTTTGGTGGCAGACGCTAGCCTACTGATGCGGTGCGTCAGATCTGCAACTGCGCCGCTTACAAAAGTGGCTTGCGACGTGACAAAGGAAGTTGCGTTTGTATCGTCAGCAGAGGTAGATTCGGTACTCTGATCTTCCTTGCCACCTTCTTCTGTAGACACGGTAACAAAGCGGATAGGCGAATCAATGTTCACGAGGTTAAAATCGGGCTGAGTTTCAATTTCATGGCTGGCAAGATGTCCTCGGATCTCTTGAACTTTTCTGGGACCTCGGCCCTTTGCGTCAAACCATCCGATAAAGGAGCGAACGGTTTCTGACGCAGGCTCTTTACCTGCTTTGAGTTGTTCTGCCACCGCTAATAACTTGTCTGGCGCTGTACCCATTTTAGGTTCTTTGTGACAAAGCTATGCCGGGATCTGGAGGATGATCTTGCCCATGCCAGCGCCTTCTTCCATGTGGTTCATGGCGACAGTCGTTTCTTCGAGTGGGAAGGTCTCATTGATGGTTGGTTTCAGGCCCCGGTCGCCGTAGAGCTTTATCATGGCTTCGAAGTCCTGGTTGGTGCCCATCGCGGTCCCGAGGATGTCGAGTTGCTTCAGGAAGACCTTTGGCATCACCAGCTTCTCCACCGGGCCGGCTGTCGCCCCGAAGGTGACGATGCGGCTGCCTGGTTTTGCCAGTGAAACCAGGGCGTCGAAGACCTCGCCGCCGATTGAGTCTACCGAGAGGTCCACGCCGCCGGTCATCTCCTTCAGCTCTCTCGACCAGTTCTCGGAGTTATAGTTGACG
>JBBPZT010000163.1:0-16693 GCA_038198625.1 Rubrobacterales bacterium | reverse complement strand
GGATTGCCGAGCACGTCCAAAACACGCCCGAGCACGTTCTGGCCCACCGGGATGGCTATGGGACGCCCGGTATCCCGGGCGTCGAGACCCCGCCGCACCCCGTCGGTCGAGGACATCGCCACCGTCCGCACCATGTCGTCCCCGAGGAGTTGCTGGACCTCCAGTATCAGTTCCTTCTCCGAGCCATCCTCGTCATCGCCGTTTTCCAGGCGGACCGAGATGGCATTGAAGATCTCAGGTATTTCCTCGGGCTTGAACCGGACGTCCACGACCGGACCTTTGATCTCGACGATGGTCCCGACGCCACCTTCCTGGTGGCCCTCGTGACCGTTTTGCTCCGACCGCTCTTCGGTAACCTGACCATCCGAAGAGCCGTTCTCTGTCTGACTTCTGGTTTCTTCTTGCTCGCTCATGTTGAAAGCTCCTCCTGCCGCTGTACTAACCGGCGGCCAGGGCGTCGGCGCCCGCCGCTATCTCGAGTATCTCCTGTGTGATCTGGGCCTGGCGCGCCTTATTCATCTGGAGCGTCAGGTCTTTAGCCAGATCGTTGGCGTTGTCCGTCGCGTTCTTCATGGCCGTCATCCGAGCCCCGTGCTCTCCGGCCGAGCTCTCCAGCATCGCCTGCCAGATCATGGTCTCCACATAGCGCGGCACTAGCTTTTTCAGCATCGTCTCCGCGTCCGGCACGTACTCCAGGACGCTCTCGTCCTCCCATGATCGCTCTTCCCCTTCGCCGGCTTCTTCCTCATCTTCCGGAGCGGCGGGCAGCAGGCGTTTCACGACCGGCTGCTGGGTCAGGGCGCTCTCGAAGCGGTTGAAGATCAGGTACACCTCGTCCGCTTCTTCTTCTTGGAAGAGCCTGGTGAGTGCCCGCCCGATCTCCCGCGCCTTTTCATAGGTCGGGGTGTCGGAGAAGCCAGTATAGGTCTCTTCGAGTTCTATGCCCCGGAAACGGAAGAACGCCACCGACTTCCGGCCGCTGGCGACCTGGGCGAAGTCGTTTACTTCCTGCTCGCCCCTGAAGCGCATCGTTCGCCGTAGGACCTGCGCGTTGAACCCGCCCGCGAGCCCCCGATCAGCCGTGAGGGTCGCGACACCAATCCTGCTGATCTCTTCCCGCCCGACGAGCAGCGGGCTCTTGCTCCTGGCCCGTTTCGCCACGTCGCGCATCATCTCCTCCATGTTCTCGGCGTAGGGCCGGGCCTGTTTCACCCGCGCCTCCGCCTTCCGGAACTTGACCGCCGAGACGGTCTGGAGCGCCTCCGTAACCTTGGCAATATTCTTTACGGAGCTTATCTGCCGCTTGAGGTCCCTGAGAGTAGCCAATCCCTAGCTCTCCTCCTGGTTCTCGTTCTCCGGGTTCTCATCGTCGTTTTCTGAGTCCTCGTCCCCGGCTCCGACAGAAACGTTCACCATGTTCTCCTGCTCGGGCTCGTAGCCGTCGTTGAAGCGCTCGATGGCCTCGCGGAGATCTTTCTCCGTCTCGTCGGACATCTCTTTTTCATCGCGGATAGAGTCGAGGATGCCCTCGTTGCTGTCTTTTATGTAGTCCCGGAACTGCCGCTCCCAGTCCGAGACGTTATCCGCCTCGATGTCGTCCAGGAAACCGTTCGTCGCCGCGAAGATAACGACGACCTGCTCCTCGACGGCCATCGGGTCGTGCTCTCCCTGCTTCAGGATGGCCGTAAGGCGCTCGCCGCGGGCCAGGGTCTGCTGGGTGGCCTTGTCCAGGTCGCTCCCGAACTGGGCGAAGCTCGCAAGCTCTTTGTACTGGTTCAGGTCCAGGCGCAAGGTCCCGGAGACGTTCTTCATCGCCTTGATCTGGGCCGACCCACCCACGCGTGAGACCGAGTTGCCGGTGTCGATGGCCGGGCGTTGGCCGGAGTTAAACAGGTCTGAGTCCAGGAAGATCTGCCCGTCGGTGATCGAGATAACGTTCGTCGGGATGTAAGCCGAGATGTCCCCGGCCTTCGTTTCGATGACCGGCAGCGCCGTGAGCGACCCGCCCCCCTCGTTGTCCGAAAGCCGCGCCGCCCTTTCGAGCAGACGAGAGTGAAGGTAGAAAACGTCTCCAGGATAAGCCTCGCGGCCCGGTGGGCGCCGCAAGAGCAGCATCATCTGCCGGTAAGCCGTGGCGTGCTTGGAGAGGTCGTCGTAGATCACCAACGCGCTCTCTCCCCGGTTCATGAAGTACTCGCCGATGGCGCACCCGGCGTAGGGGGCCAGGTACTGGAGCGTGGCCGACTGGGCGGCCGAGGCGTTGACGATGGTCGTGTAGCTAAGAGCGCCCGCTTCTTCGAGCGCCGCTACGACGCCCGCAACAGTCGAGTCCTTCTGCCCGACGGCGACGTAGATGCACTTCACGTCCTGGTCGGCCTGGTTGATGATGGTGTCGATGGCGATGGCGGACTTACCCGTCTTGCGGTCGCCGATGATTAGCTCGCGCTGTCCCCGGCCTATCGGGATCATGGCGTCTATGGCCTTGATGCCCGTCTGCAAGGGCTGCTTGACCGGCTGACGCTTGATAATGCCGGGCGCGATGACCTCCACCGGGACGACTTCTTCGGACTCGACCTCGCCTTTCCCGTCCATCGGCGCGCCGAGGGCGGTTATCACCCGGCCGAGAACACCTTCGCCGACCGGCACGCTCGCCAGCCGCTCGGTGCGCCGCACGACGGATCCTTCCTGGATGTGGCGGTCGTCACCGGCGATGATGACGCCGACGTTGTCCTCCTCCAGGTTGAGGGCGATGCCGATGATCTTCTCTCCCCGCGAGTCCTCGAACTCCAGCATCTCCTGATACATGGCGTTCGTCAGGCCGTGGACGCGGGCGATACCGTCCCCGACCTCCAGGACCTGCCCGACCTCCTCGGTGCGGGTCCGGTTCTCGTAATCGGTTATAGCGCCCTTCAATATGGAGGAGATCTCCTCCGGCCTCAGCCTACCCACTACACAACACTCCTCTCGAGCATCGTCTCCTGGAGGCTCTGTAAACGCCCCCGAACACTACTGTCCATCATGCGTCCTCCGAACCGGAAGACCGCTCCGCCCACGAGGTCCGGGTCTACCCGCGTCTCCAGTATGACCTCCTGGCCGTCTAGTATCCGCCCGAGTCGCTCCACCAGACTCTCAACCAAATCATCGGAAAGCTCGACCGCTGTAGTAACCACCACCTCGACCCTGCCCAAATGCTCTTTCACGAGGTCTTCGTAACGCACGAGAACGTTTTCGAGGTTCTCTTCGCGCCCGTTATCCGAGATCACTTTCAGAAAATTGGTCGTCGACTTTTCCATGTCCTCCGTGAGGGCTTCTATTATCTGACGCTTCTGGCTTTCGGTGACTTGGCCACCGTAGAAGAAGAGCCGCAACTCCTCGTTCTCGTCCAGCGCCGCCACGAACTCCTTGAGATCTTCGAGGACCTGCTCCACGTCTCCCTGCTCGCGGGCGGCCCCGAAGAGTGCTTCCGCGTAGGTGGAAGCGGCGCTCAAGTAGACCTGCGCCCATCACCGACGGAGGAACCGGCGACCTCCGCTTCGAGATCGTCCAGGGCGCCAGAGATCAACCGCTCGTGCTCCCCAGCGTCGAGTTCGCGCCCGATGACCTGCTCGGAGGCCTGTATAACCATCCCGGAAATCTCACGCCGCACCTCTCGCAGGGCGCTGTCGCGCTCGCGCTCTATCTCCTCGCGAGCACGCTGGATTATGCGGTCACCCTCCTCGCGGGCCTCCCGCTTGGTCCGCTCTCTCTGGGCCTCGGCCTGCTTGCGGCCTTCTTCGAGGATCTTGCGCGACTCGCCACGAGCTTCCTCGATCTGGCGCCGGTACTCGGCTAGAAGCTCTCTGGCCTCGGCGCGGGTCTTCTCAGCCTCGTCTATCGCGTCCTCTATCTGACCCTGGCGACGCTGGATCTGGTCCCGAATCGGCGGATATACAAACCAGTACAACAAGCCCAGCAAGATCGCGAAGGCGACGACTTCCCAGAAGATTAGGCTTATGTTCGGTAGGTCGAATACGCCTGAGCCACCACCCATATACTCTCCTTTCCCCTTCTATCTCTAAGCGAAGACGAAGGTAAAGAGAATGGCGAAGACCAGCGCGTAGAGGGCGAATGCCTCGACCAAGCCGATGCCGAGGAACATAAGCGTCCGCGTCTGCTCGAAGGCCTCCGGCTGGCGATGGATGCTCGCGATGGTCTGGCCGATCAAGTAGCCCATCCCGGCCCCCGCCCCGATGACTCCACCGCCGGCCGCGATACCGGCTCCTAAATACGTTAACCCCTTCTCGACATCCCCACTAGTCTGAAGTAGCGCCAATATTTCCACGTCTTACCCTCTCTTCCGTTTCTGTTGACTTACTCTACCGAAAGTTTTAGTGAGCCTCGCTGGCGAACACCGCCTGCTCTATGTATACCTGCGAGAGTATAGCGAAAATATACGCCTGGATGACCGCCACGAAGATTTCGAAAGCATACAACACGATGGCCGCCGGCACGGAGATAACCGCCGCAAAAGTACCGAAGGTCAGGATGAGGCTCAGGAACACGAAGATGAGGAGGTGTCCGGCCAGCATGTTGGCGTAGAGCCGCAGGCCCAGAGTAAGCGGTTGGGTGAACTGCTGCAAAAACTCCAGAGACCATATAAAAGGCACCATCGGCTTGGGCATACCGGGTGGCGCGAAGCTCTTCATGTATCCGCCCACGCCGTTGCGCCGGAAACCCTGATACTGGGTTATCAGGAAGGTGAGTATAGCCAGAGTAAAGGTGAAAGATATGCTGCTCGTGACCGGGAAGCTGTTCGGAAAAAGCCCGAGTAGATTCAGGGTGAGGATGAATATAAACAACGTCAAGGTATAGGGAAAGAACCTTCTTCCCTCCTCTCCCTGCTGTCCGGCTATGTGGTTGCGTCCGAAGCCGTAAATATCTTCCACGATCACCTGATAAGCACCAGGTCTGTCCTTTAGGAGACGGCTTCCAACGAACAGGATCAGGAAAGTGATCGCTGCGCCTATGAACAGGAACCAAATCGACTTGGTGATCGAGAGGTCCAAGGAACCGATTTTTATGGGTATAACCCAGGCATGGGAAGCTGCGTCCCACGTGTGCAGGATCTTCTCCCTTATCTGCTCTTGACTGAGCTGCGCCAGTACCAACGTTCCGGTCAAACCTCCGCCCTTCGTTCTAATTTTCCACTCATCAGGTGGTCCGCCTCTCGCTCCTTGGCCTCACCCTTCGTTCCCAACATCCTCAACGCTATCAACGGCAAGAACACGACGTTCTCAGCCAGGTACACCCCCGCAAAGCCGGCCAACATCGCAACCGCCGGCCAGAGTCCGAGATAGGCGGGTACTGCTAACGCCACCATCGCAAACCCATAACGGGCCACGAAAGAGGCGACGCCCATTCCCTGCCACACCTTCGAACCTCTCGTCAGCCACGAGACCGTAATCGCCATCGAGACGAAGCTCACCAACCCCGCGCCGGCTCCGTAGAGGAAAGCTCCCGCGTGGGTCCCTCCGTAGACGAAAAAGATCGCCACCGCCGCCACGACCGCCAGAACGACCACCCAGGCCGCGCACCGAAGAGCCAGCAGCCAGTGGGCGCTCACCCGACGCCGAACTTCTTGAGCTCCAGGTACAGGTAGTAGAGTCCTCCGACGAACCCGAGCCCGAGACCCAAGAAGACGAACAACGGCAGCGTCCCAAACAGCCGATCCGCGAAGTAACCCGCCACCGACAAAATTCCCAGAAAAAGCATGAATACAACGCCCATCCCGGCCAGTCGAGCAGGGCTGGTCTTGGACGCTTTTTTTCGAGAATCACCTTCCACCATCACCGCTGACTATACCTCAAAACCGCACCTGTTGCAATTAGTTCCAAACTCTATTCCCGTCCCGTAGCGACCAGGTTTTTACCAAAGAGCTTGCCAGTAGTCTCATTTGTTACTCTTCTTCACACGCGTCGCTCTCCAGGTAGTACAAACTCCTGGATCAGCTAGACGAGCTTCTACGGCCGATCTTCGGGGACGAGGGACCACGGGAAGTTAGAACAGAAGGTTGTCTAACCTTCGTCAAGCACGAACCGGATCATGTCGAGGCCGCCCTCGGAGGCTAGTTCCATCGCGAGCGGGTCGGGGTAGCCTCCGGCGTAGTGGACTTCCTTGATGCCGGAGTTCATGATCATCTTCACGCACATCAGGCAGGGCTGGTGGGTGCAGTAAATGGACGCCCCTTTTACCGAGACGCCGTGGTAGGCGGCCTGTATCAAGGCGTTCTGCTCGGCGTGGAGCGTGCGCTGGCAGCTCTCCCGACCGTCAACGATGCGGATGAGGCAACCCACGTCGTCGCAATGCGGCATCCCCGCCGGGCTACCGTTATAACCCGTGGTCAGGATGCGCTTGTCTCTCACCACAACAGCGCCGACGGCTAGCCGCGGACACGTGGAGCGGGTGGCGACTTCGTGGGCTATGCGCATAAAGTATTCGTCCCATGAGGGGCGTACGTTCTTGAGCGCTTCATGCTCGCCAGTGGTATCTACCGAAGGGTCTTTAAAGCGTTCCATAGATCCTATCTCCCGCGTCCCCGAGTCCCGGCACGATAAAAGCGTTCTCGTCCAGCTCCGGGTCTATGGCGGCGGTGTAGAAGTTTACGTCGGGGTGCTCCTCCGTCACCCGCTCGACGCCCGGCACGGCGGCCACGGCGTGCAAACAGGAGATCCAGGTCGCCCCCTCGTCTTTTAGCTTGCCCAGGGTCGCCGAGAGGCTGCCGCCGGTAGCGAGCATCGGGTCGAGCACGAGTACCAGGTAGTCTTCCAGGTTCCGGGGCAGGTTAACGTAGTACTCGACCGGCTGGGCTGTCTCTTCATCCCGGAAAAGCCCCATGAAACCGACTGTCGCCTCCGGCATCAGGCCGAGCGCACCGTCGAGCATCCCGAGGCCTGCCCGCAGGACCGGCACCAGGCATACGGGACCGGAGATCTCACGTACTTCCGTCTCGACCAGCGGCGTCCGTACCGTGATGGCGCTCGTCGGCATGGAGCGCGAGGCTTCGGCCACCAGGATCAGGGCGAGCTCCTTCATCGCCTGCCGGAACTCGCGCTGGCCGGTCTCCTCGTTGCGCAAGACCGCGAGCTTGTGGCGGCTCAGGGGCCCGTCCACGACGTGGAGGTTCCCGGCCTCCAGCCTCTTCTCCGGCCTCGCCTCACTCATAAAGCGGATAAGCTTCCGTCAGCGCCGATACCCGGTCTCTGAGACCATCCGTCTCCCCACGCACGGCCTGGACGATTATCCGGGCTATTTCGCGCATCTCCTCCTCGCCCATCCCGCGGGTCGTCATCGCAGGGGTACCGAGCCGGACGCCGCTGGTTACCATGGGGCCTTCGGGGTCTCCGGGGACCATATTCTTGTTACACGTCACCCCGATAGAGTCGAGGAGCTCTTCGAGGGCCTTGCCGTTGGTGCCGGTGTTGCGCAGATCCACGAGCATCAGGTGGTTGTCCGTTCCGCCCGAAACGAGGTCTATCCCTCCGTTCATGAGCTCGTCGGCCATCGCCCGGGCGTTGTCCACGATCGCCTGGGCGTAGTCCTTGAACTCCGGCCGCAACGCCTCCCCGAAGGCGACGGCCTTGGCCGCAATGGCGTGCATCAGGGGACCACCCTGCATTCCGGGAAAGACGCGGCTGTTGACCTTCTTCGCGAACTCTTCGCGGCAGAGGATCATGCCACCCCGCGCCCCGCGCAGCGTCTTGTGGGTCGTGGTCGTCACCATCTCACAGTAAGGTACCGGCGAGGGATGCACTCCCGCCGCCACGAGCCCGGCGATGTGGGCCATGTCCGTTAGCAAGAACGCCCCGACCTCGTCGGCGATTTCCCGGAAAAGGTCGAAGTGAAGGGTGCGCGGGTAGGCGCTCGCACCGGCGATTATCATGCGCGGCCTCTCGCGACGCGCGATCTCCCGCACCTCGTCGTAGTCTATGTAGCCTTCCTCGTTCACCCCGTAGTGAGAGAAGTCGTACATCCTGCCGGAGAAGTTGATCTTCATCCCGTGCGTCAGGTGTCCGCCGTGGGCAAGATCCATCGACAAGACCTTGTCACCCGGCTCTATCAGCGCGGCGTAGGCAGCCTCGTTAGCCTGGCTCCCCGAATGGGGCTGCACGTTCACGTGATCGGCGCCGAAAATCTCCTTAGCCCGCGCGATTGCCAGCAACTCGACCTTGTCTACCTGCTCACAACCGCCGTAGTAACGCTTCCCCGGATACCCCTCGGCGTACTTGTTCGTCAAGACCGAACCCTGGGCAGCCAACACCGCCGGAGAAGCAAAGTTCTCACTGGCTATTAGCTCGATAGTAGTCCTCTGACGGTCCAATTCCCCGTCAAGAGCACCCTGGACCTCTGAATCCACATCGGTATACGGTCTTATCATTGCTTGCACCTCCACTTTAAGGTTAGATATCGGTCGGCTGATCACGAGTAGCAGAGCCTGGATATACGTTGGGTGTTTCCCGCGAGGTTCGTGGATTGCTTGTTCTGCGGAGCCTCCCTGGCGGCCATATGGTCCAGTAGAGTATAAACGGTGCTACATGAGGGCTCAAATCACCTGGCGCAAAAGCCCGGCTCAACCGTCCGCCAGATCCCGGAGGGTTCGCCGCGTAAGCTTCTCCGTAGGTCTGAGAAGTTGGAGCTCGCCTCCGGAAAAGTCCACGACCGCGGACGCCTCACCATTCCCCGACTCTCCTTCCAGAATCAGGTCCACGGCATCTAGGACAGAGGGATCCACTTCATCGAGAGCAGCCGGCGCAACCTCCCCGGAGAGGTTCGCGCTCGTCGCATACAACGGCTCCCCATAGGCGGAGAGCAGGGCTTGCACGGCGGGGTGGTCCGGCACGCGAACCCCAACGGTCCCGCCGCCCGCGCGGTCCAGCACGAGGGTCAGCGGTCCGGACCAGTAGAGTTCCGCAAGCTTCTCGGCCAGAAGCGGAACCTCTTCCGCCCTTCCGAAAGCTTGCTCCGCCGAAGCGCAGAGTAAGGCCACGGGTTTCTCCGGGTCACGTCTCTTTATGCCGGACAGCCTGTAGAGTCCCTCTTCTCCGGCTACGAGCCCCACAACCGTATCCGTCGGGACCAATGCCACCTTGCCGTTTCTCAACGCTTCCGCCACCTCTTTCGGAGAGACCCGCTTCGCGTTCACCACCGCAAACTCAAGAGGGCTGCGCGAGGCGTTCCGGAGAGGTCGGGACGGGAGCCAAGCGGGATGAAACCGGCACGGCCGCCACGATCAAGGACCTCCTCCGCCTGCCCGTCACCGACCTCGAGCACGACATCCGACCCGTTTCCGAGCACCGCGGGCGCCTCGTCGAAGATACGCCTGTAGAACGCAAGACCGTCGTGTCCTCCATCCAGGGCGGAGATGGGGTCCCAGCAGAGTACTTCGGGTGGCAGCTTTTCTATATCCGCTGTTTCGATGTAGGGTGGATTCGAGACTAGAATGTCTACCTTGCCGATCGAACGTTCCAGATCTTCCGCCACGTCCGACAGGCGGAAGTCGACGTTTACACCCTCCCGGCAAGCGTTGCAACGGGCTACTTCCAGGGCGGCTTCGGAGATATCCGTCGCGAGCACCTCACATGACGGACGCTCCTGGGCGATGGAGATAGCTATGGCTCCGGAACCGGTACCCAGGTCCAAAACCCGGCAACTACCGCCCCGGCTGTCGATAAGTTCCAGCGCCGCTTCGACGACGCTCTCCGTATCCGAGCGTGGGATCAGAGTCTCACCGTTTACCTCAAGCTTCAAGTTCCTGAAATAGGCGTAGCCGAGGATACGTTGGACGGGCTCTCGTTGTTTGCGGCGTCGAATGAAAGCCTGGTATTTCTCTGTCTGGTCTTCCGTAAGAGGTTTTCCGTAAAATGAGAGATCAGCGCGTCCTACGCCCAACACCTCACTGAGGAGGACTTCGGCCGATGCGGCAGGCTCGGGGACACCGGCGTTCTCTAATTCCCTGGCTGCTTCTCGGGCTACCTGACGGGCGCCCGTTGTTCCGACCTGCATATCTTAGCTGGGTGTACCGGCCGCCTCGGCGGCGAGCCGGTCCGCCCTCTCCTTGGCGGCCAGAGCGCGGGTGAACTCTTCGAGGTCGCCGTTCATGGTCGCTTCGAGGCCGTGGGAGGTAAGGCCCACCCGATGGTCCGTGATACGCCCCTGCGGGAAGTTGTAGGTACGGACCTTCGCCGAGCGGTCACCGGTCCCAACCTGCGCCTGTCGCATAGCGCCCTCCTGCTCTTGGCGCTCCCGCATCTCCCGCTCCAGAAGGCGAGACTTCAGGATCTTCATCGCCTGCTCCTTGTTCTGGAGCTGGCTCTTCTCGTTCTGGCACGTCACCACGAGGCCGGTCGGCTTGTGCGTGATCCGAACAGCCGAGTCAGTCGTGTTCACGCTCTGCCCACCCGGACCACTCGAACGGTAAACGTCGATCTCAAGGTCATTCTGGGCAACGTCTATCTCCACGTCTTCCGCTTCCGGCAGAACGGCGACCGTAGAGGTCGACGTATGGATGCGGCCCTGGCTCTCGGTCTTCGGGACCCGCTGAACCCGGTGCGTCCCACCCTCGTGCTTAAAGACCGAGTAGGCCCTGTCGCCGCCGATCTCGACCGTGACCTCCTTGAACCCGCCAACCTCGGCCGGGCTGGAAGAGAGCGTGCGGTGCTTGAAGCCCAAACGCTCGGCGTAACGGACGTACATATCGTGCAGCTCCCCGGCGAAGAGAGCCGCCTCATCGCCGCCGGTGCCGGCCCGGATTTCCAGGATCACATCCTTGTCGTCGTTCGGGTCGCGGTCTATCAACTCAGCACGGATCTTCTCGACCAACTCTTCAGCCCGTTCCTCGGACGCCCGAGCCTCCTCGGCAAGATACTCCCGCTCTTCAGCGTCTTCGGCCATCGGCAACAGCTCCCGCGCCTCGCGCCCTTCCTCCATGGAATCTAAGAGACTCTTACACATCTCGGCGCCACTTCTCAGCCGGGCGTGCTCTTTGGCGACCTCCGCATAGTGACGCTGGTCGTCGTAAATGTGCGGGTCGGAGAGCTCGGTCGTAAGCGCCTCGTAGCGCCCGATCGTCTCCTCCGCAAGTTTTATTACCTGACTATCCATGCCGAACTACTCCACTATCTCAAATCACCAGCTTGCTCGTAACCCCGTCAGTCCCGATCCTCGCTTCATCTTCCATCGCGAGAACCTTCTTCAACGACGCCATCGCAACCTCGACCATGTCGTCAGAAGGCTCCCGCGTAGTCAAGCGCTGAAGCTGGATCCCGGGCCACGTCAAAACCTTTACTACAGGGTTAGATTGATGCTGGGCACTCCAGATAATGAACTCGAAAGCTATTCCGGCGACTATCGGTATGACAACCACGCGGCTCAGGATCATGGCGAGCCATCCCTGGACCCCGAGTAGGGAGAAAACCAAGATGCTCATCACGAGCACGTAGAGGATGAAGCTCGTCCCACAGCGGATATGACTCGTGTCGAGTTTACGTGCGTTCTTGGGGACCAACTCTTCGCCCCGCTCGTACACTTTGATCGCTTTGTGCTCCGCGCCGTGATAGGCGAAGAAGCGTTTGATGTCGCTGCTCAGGGCGGTTATACCGATAAGGTAGGCCATAAAGATCAAAATGCGTATAAAACCTTCGACCAGGTTGAAGACTATAGGGTTGTTGATCCTATCGCCGAGCAACGCCCCGACTCCCTTGGTACCGAGCACCGGGGCGGCCAGAAACAGCAAGAGCGCAAGCCCGAGCCCGAAAACGAGCGTCCCGGCGATCTCCTTTTTCGTTAGCTCTTTCTCTTCCCCGAGCGCAACGTTGGTGGAGAGTGTCAGCGCCCTCATGCCGAGCCAGAGGGTTTCCGCCAGCGAGAGAAAGCCGCGAATTACCGGCAGCCGGAATAGCCGGCTCCGGCGGGTGACCGAGCGGAATTGCTCGGCCTTGATATCCACGTCCCCGGAGGGAGTCCTGACCGCCATCCCCCAGAAGTTGGGGGAGCGCATCAAGACCCCTTCCATTATGGCTTGTCCACCGACCCTCATGGCTTTATGAACCCTTACTTCTTCTGCCGGTTCATGCGGTTCTGGAAGCGCTGGACCCGGCCGCCGGTGTCCACAATCCGCTGCTTGCCCGTGAAGAACGGGTGGCAAACGGAGCAAACGTCAACGCTGATTGACTCGCCCGCCGTCGAACGGGTCTCGAACTCGTTGCCGCAGGTGCATCGCACGAGCGTCTTGGTGTACTCTGGATGTATTCCGGTTTTCATAAATCCTCCGTCTAAAATGTCGCTTACCCCTATAGTTTATTACTCGTGTCCAGGGCGCGCTGTGAAAGACCCGCGAAGCTTCGCGGGTCATCACTTTCCTTGTTGAGTTTATCCCCGGACGCGCTGAAGTTCGCGTAGGAACTCCGCGTTGGTGCGGGTCTCCTTGAGCTTCTGTATGAGTAGCTCTATCTTCTGGCCGGAATCAAGGGCGTTCAGGATGTTCCGGACCTGCCAGACGCGCTGCGCCTCAGCCGCCTCCATCAGCAACTCTTCCTTACGGGTGGAGGAGTCTTCGATGTTGATGGCTGGGTAGATCCTGCGATTCGCGAGTTTACGGTCGAGCTTGAGCTCCATGTTGCCGGTGCCCTTGAACTCCTCGAAGATGACCTCGTCCATTCGGCTGCCGGTTTCGACCAGCGCCGTCGCCAGAATAGTCAGAGAACCTCCATCCTCGATATTCCTGGCAGCCCCGAAAAACTTCTTGGGCGGGTACAGCGCCGCCGAGTCCACGCCACCGGAGAGGATACGCCCGCTCGCCGGAGCCGCGAGGTTGTACGCCCGCGAAAGCCGGGTTATGCCGTCGAGCAGGACCACGACGTCTTCACCCTCTTCCACGAGCCGCTTGACACGCTCCAGAACCAGCTCGGCGACGGCGATGTGGTTGTCCGCCGGCTGGTCGAAGGTCGAGGCTACAACCTCAGCTTCCTGGACGCTTCGCTCCCAGTCGGTGACCTCTTCCGGGCGCTCATCCGCGAGCACCACGAAGAGCCTGGTCTCCGGGTAGTTCATGGCGATAGACTGGGCTATCTGCTTGAGGATCGTGGTTTTACCGGCTTTCGGCGGCGAGACGACCATGCCACGCTGCCCCTTGCCGATAGGCGCCACTAGGTCTATTACCCTCGGGGCGATATCGTTCGGCTTCCACTCCAGACGGAGCCGGTCCATCGGATAGAGCGGTGTCAGGTCATCGAAGTTCGGACGCTTGCGTCCCTTCTGGGGCTCCTGATCATTGACCGTCTCTATCCGGACCAGAGCCGGATACTTCTCACCGTCGCGGGCCGGGCGGATCTGGCCGACCACCTGGTCGCCGCGCCTGAGGTTGAACCGCTTTATCTGGGAGGTCGAGACGTACACGTCTCCCTTGCTCTGGCTGTAGCCGCCCGTCCTCAGAAAGCCGAACCCATCCGGCAACACGTCGAGGATGCCGCTCTGCTGCAACTCGTCGCCCCGCTGCTCCTGTTGGCGCTCTTGGCGCTGTCCGCCTCGTTGCTCCTGCTGGCGCTGGCGCTGCTCGGAGCGCTGTTCAGTGCGATGCTCAGGCTTGTGCTCCGTCCGACGCCCGTCTTCTCTGGCTTCCGTCCTGGCCTCCGGAGCCTTGGCCGCCTCTACTATCTGCTGGGGCGCCTCCGGCGACTGTTCCACGCGGTCAGCACCCGAGCCGTTTGACCCACCGTTCGCTCCGTTGCCGGTGGCCCGTTGGCTCGTGGCTTGCTCGGTAGCGGTACGATAGATCAACTGCGCCAATTCCGGCTTGCGATACTTGCGATACTGCGCTATGCCAAGTTGAGAGGCGATCTGGTGGAGATCGCTCAGGCGTTTGCGTTCCAGGGTGTCTAACTCCGTCATCTTGTTTTACCTCTTTTGTGTAGTGATACGAGAATACCTGCTTACTTACGAATACTTTGAAGTTGGAACTCTTTGCGCCCCACATGGAGTTCTGGAGGTTCCAGGGTGTGGATGGTATCCGATGACTCTACCATATCGGCTTCCGTGAACGTTACCATCCCGCGGATCAAACCGCCACTCGGAAAGTAATCTACCACGTTCAACGTCTCTTCCAGTATAGTTTCAAAGATCCCGCCTGGGGTTCAACGACACTAATAGATAGTCACCCAACCTCCCGTGCCCGCGAGCCCCGTCTGAAACAGGGATTTCCCGGGTTAGCCTCCGGTGGAATGGAGCGAAGGAGTTCCCACGAACGAACGCCGGGATCTCGTGCTCTGAATGACTACATTATACACTAGAGGGTGGGGATCGACCAGAGACATCTTGTCCGAAGTCGTCTATGGCCCTCCGGGCTAGTTGGAGCAACGCCTCATCCAGCCCGTCTCCGATGGGATCGTTGTCACAATAGTAGACGGGTTTGCCCTCCTCGTCTCCTCTACGCGTCACCATGTCGACCGCTGCTGCTTTTATCTCCGTCAGATATGCCTCTACACTACCCATTTCTTCTAGGTCGCCGGCGAGACGTCGCCGGTCGGAGAGATTTCCGGATACCGCCGCCACCTCACATCCGTACCTCTCCTCCAGGTGCCGCGCGAGTCTGCCCAACACAGCGGGGGGCGCCGTCGAAACGTAGCCGACACGCAACCCTTCCACCTCCCCCACGGGCCGTGGCCGGAAGATCGCCGGGATGACTTCGAGACCTGGATTTACCTCTCGGGCCGCTTCCATGATCCTCTCGACCTTCGCCTCCTCGGCCATCGGTTCCTCGCTCATGGTGAGGAGCAATAGGTCGGAGACGAGCAACCTGTAGGCTCCGAGGAAGCCAGTGATGTACTCGGGATCCTGGTGCGCGCCGGCCACGAGCACGCGTCTCCCCACAACGACCGGTGGAACGGCAGCCCCGGAGCCGTCGAAGATGGTGATGCCGGTATCCAGGGTGTTTGCTATCCTCGCGCCCTCGACCACGTTAGAGACAAACGGCTCTCCGGCGAGCCCTCCGCCGCAGCGCCGGCACCCGACCGTCACGACGCGGCTCAAGGCCGCCGTCTCGTAGTAGTCGCTAGCAGCGTGCGAGCCGCGTTTCAGGGCTTCCAACAGATGCTCGCTTCCCACCCGCAGTTTGTGACCTTCTATCACCTCCGGCTCCGACGGCCCGCCGCGTCCCATGGAGACGACACCAGGCGAAAATCCCTCGCGAGCCAGCAGCCGCGCCAGGTATCCCGCAACAGCCGTCTTGCCGACCCTCTTGCCCGTCCCGATCACCGCGAGCGACGGTTTCTCCGAGACCGCGTGGTACTCTGGTGGCCGCAACTCGAAGTCGCTACCGACATACCTGGCTCCGGCAGCAAGAGCGAGAGAGGCTATCCGCATCCGCTCTCTATACCCAACCACCGGCTCGTCCGAGAGGTCCACTACCACGTCTACCGGGTACTCCGAAAGCGCCTTCTCGACCGCGGAAGCCGGGTCCTCGCCTGGAACGAGCGGCACACCGTAGTCGGCCCCCTCCCTCAGCTTCTCCGTACCCCCCAGAAAAGCGGCCGCGACCGCTTCGGCGTTCATGGACTCGCCCACGCTCGCCATCGCGCCCGTGACCACGGGAGGATAGTGTTCTCCGTCGATCAGGAAAAGCGCCCGCAGCGACCGCATGGGAGGTGGTCCCTAGTGCTCGCCGAGGGGGATATCTGAGTCTATCTTCTCCTCGTGGCGCCAGTACTGGTGCGACTCCGAGTCGAAATCAAGCGTCAACTCCCGCTCCTTGAAGGGATACTTACGAAAGACCCTTACGCGGCCGTTCTCTATCTCGATAATGTTGTAACAAGGCCGCGTGTTCCCCCGAAGGCGAGTCGTCGAGGCTGTCCCGGCGTTCACGATAAACATGTTTTCGAGCTTCCACGAGTACGGCACGTGCTTGTGGCCGGATAAGATCAGGTCCACCCCAACCTCGTTCAGCATCTCCAGTATGTCACCCGCGTCGAAGATAATGTTGCGCTCCCTGCCGGTGCCTGGGATAGGGAGCAAATGGTGGTGAACGACGAAGATCTTGACTTTATCTCCGGCGTCGGAGAAAGCCTCGCGGATGAACTCGTAATGCTCACGTCCAACCCGTCCGTCGTTCAGGTCCGGCTCCGAAGAGTCGACCCCGACCATGACGGCTTCGTCGAAATCTATAACCGAGTACCGCTCGCCGAACAAACGCTCGAAGTGGACGTAGCCGACGTTGCGCGAGTCGTGGTTGCCGGGAATGACCATCACGTGCTCGCACTGGAAACGCCGCACGTACTCCGCCGAAGTCTCGAACTCCTGGCGGTAACCGGCGTCGGTCAGGTCCCCGGAGACCACAACGGCCGTGGGGTCCAGGTCGTTGATCTCCAGGATGGAACGCTCCAGAAGGTCGGAGACGAAGTATGCACTGCCGCAGTGAATGTCGCTGATCTGGCAGATCGTCAGCCGTCCCTCTTTAGTCATATTCTCCCCGATGTGATTTTGCCTTGAATCCAGCATGAAGAGTATAACAGAGCGTGGTTCGAGCCTTTCCCACTCCTACGAACGGCTCCTCGAAAAGAGATTCCTGAAAAGCTTGGCGAACTTATTGGCTACCATCCCGACCGCCATAAGCAACAGCTATAGAGTCACCGCAGGCGCCCGACGACCGCTCATCGCCACCGCCGACGCG
>JBBPZT010000162.1:0-6421 GCA_038198625.1 Rubrobacterales bacterium | reverse complement strand
CTGCCGCTGCTATTGAGCCGCCGCTTGCGCGAGCGAAACCCATACCCAACCTGGCGGGAAGTCACCCTCGTAGCCTACACGGGCATGAGAGGAGCCATCTCTCTGGCGGCCGCCCTGGCAATTCCACTCACGGTAGGGAGTGGCGCTCCTTTTCCGGGTCGGAATCTAATCCTCTTTTTCACCTTCTCGGTCATCCTCATAACCCTGGTACCCCAGGGCTTGAGCCTGCCTTTCATCATCCGCCGGCTGGGCCTATCGGGAGATAAAGGAGACGAAGAGCGCGAGGAGACCGAGGCTCGCCTACGGGCGGCGGAGGCCGCACTCGCGCGCATAGAGGAATTGGCGGAAGAGGATTGGGTGCGTGAAGATACCGCCGGACGGATGCGCGACCTCTACGAGTACCGTCGTCGCCGCTTCGCCGCCCGCTCCGCCGGGCAGTCCAAGAACGGCCAGGAGGGTGCGGACTACGAAGATCGTACCCTGTCGTTCCAACGCTTCCGGCGGGAACTGATAGGCGCCGAAAGGACGGCACTGCTACAACTCAGGAACCAGGGCCGCCTGAGCGACGAGGTGAGACGCCGCGTCGAGCACGACCTGGACCTCGAAGACACCCGCCTCGGGACATAGCGGGTCCCCTTGACTCGCGTGTCACCATTTCTCCACCGGGCTCCTGCGCCTGCGAATGTAATATTCTACTCGACTCAGTCCTCTTGCATGCCCGCGTCCGTCCTTCGCCTACGGCCTCTAGTTACCTCCCGAGGCTCTTCCTCTCGCCGTCTTCTTTCAGGCCGGAGCATGGGTTAAACGGAGACACTGGACCATAGTCACGCAGCCCGGACTGCAGACGATATTGTCGTGGCGCGCCCGCTCGCCGACTTGAAAACCTCATAGAAGCGGCTGATGGACCCGAAGCCGGTCTCCAGCGCGATCCACGAGGCCTCCTGATCGGTGGAGACAAGAAGGTATTGCGCCTGACAGACGCGGAGCCGCGTGAGGTAGCTGTTCAGGGTCATCCCGTAGTAACGTCTAAACAACGTCATCGCGTAGTTGGGATGAAGCCCCACGTGCCGGGACACGTCGCTCAAGCGCAACGGATTTGCGTAGTTTTCGGCGATAAAGCGGGCCATCTCACTGACCTTGCGTACCGGGCCTTCTTCGGATGAGACGTGTTCGCCGCCGGTCTCGTCCGCCTGCGACAGCGCGAAACGCATCACGCGGGTTTCGACCTCCCGGATCACCAGGCGCCTGCGACTGTCGTCCGCGCCTGGTAGCTCATCGCTCCACCGATCGAGCATCGTGCGGTCAGCCTCCAAGGGATCGGCGTCGACGATCATGTCTCCGCTCATCAGGCGCCCCATAAACGAGCCCGCCAGCCCCAGGCGCAAGACCCACACAAGCGGTACGTAGACCCAGTAAAATCCCTTTATTTCCGTCCTGTCGACCACGCTGTGCGGCATTCCGGCCCAAAACAGCGACAACCTGTCCGGCGGGACACGGACCACCGAGCCGGCCAGCAGGTAGGTCAGGCTTCCCCCGACAGCGTAGTTGATCTCTACCTGATCGTGCCAGTGGGGCGGCATCGAGGCGAACGGCTGACCGCGCCAAACGCGGAACCCGGGCGCTTCGTCTACGTCCGTCCTGATAGCCTTTCCCGCCATCTTGACCTTAGTATATAGGAATATTTCTATTTCTTCTCGGAAGACTTGCGTCAAACACACCGATACCATTGAAAAAGTAATAAGGGAAAGGAAACAAATCATGAAGATCACGGAGAGTCTAGAGGGCCGGAAGTATAGTCGGCGGGGCTTCTTGAAGGCAGGTGGCAGCGCGCTTCTCGGAGCGTCCGCCCTGAGCCTGGCCGGCTGCGGAGGAGGTAGCGGAAGCAGCTCAGGGTCAAAGTCCGGGAACCTGACCTTTTTGGTGTGGGCCGGTACGGCGGAGGAGAAGGGTTTCCGTAACATCATCAAGGCCTACGAGAAGAAGAACTCCAAGGCGAAGATACAGCTTCAGGTCAAGCCCTACGACAACTACCAGACGCTCATCACGCGCCTGGCCGCAGGCAACGCACCGGACCTCGCCCGCATCCAGTACCAGCAGATAGGCAAGTTCAGCTCGCAGGGGGCTGCTGGTAGACCTCTCGGAGCACTTGCCTAAAGGCTACAGCAACGACTTCAACCAGGCGATATGGAAGTCGGTTACTTATGAGGGCAAGCCCTACGCCATGCCCCAGCACACCGACACCATGGCTATCTTCTACAACGTCAACATGTTCAAGAAGGCGGGCATAGAGGTGCCCAAGAACCTTAACGAGAGCTGGACGTGGGACGAGTTCATGAACCTGTCCAGGAAGATCAAGAAATCCGGGGTCGCCAAGTACCCGTTTGCGATGGCCTGGCAGAACTCGGCGTATCGGTGGATGTGGTTTTTGTTTCAGCGTGGCGGGCAGTTGTTGACCGACGACCTGAAAAAGCCGATGATCAACAACGCCGCCGGGATCGAGACCATTTCGTGGAACCAGAGTTGGTTCAAGGAGAACCTCGTCCCACCGAGTACCTCCATCAAGAGCAATGAAACGGTGGAGAGCCTTTTCGCCAACAAGACGATCTCGATGATGCTCGACGGGGACTGGCTGATACCTTATCTCAAGGACAACATGAAGGACCCCTGGAACGTTACCTACATGGTCAAGGACAAGCAGATGGCCTCGGACCTCGGCGGCAACGCGATAGCCGCGACCAAGAGCACCAAGAACCCGGAACTGGCCGCCGACTTCCTCAAGTTCCTGGGGAGCCCGGAGCAGATGAAGCAGTTCTGTGAAACAGTGCAGTTCATCCCGGTCCGCAAGAAGCTCGTTCAGCAGGGCCTAGACTACAAGCTCAGGCCGGATGCCATGGAGGTCTTCGTCAAGCAGTCCACGACCGTGCCGCAGCAGATGGCCCAGGAGCAGACGATACCGAAGTTCAGCGCCGTCGATCAGGTACTCGCCGACCAGCTAGAGGCTGCTTTCAAGACCGGCCAGTCCGCAAAGGCGACGGCAAAGAATATCTCAAGCGGCATCGAGCAGGCTTTGGGTGGTTGATCCGACGGGGCGCGCGGGGTGAGGCCCGGCGAACCAGAGCGAGGGGTAAGTAGATGAGCGCGCAACAACTCGGAGATCGGGCGAAGAGCAGAAGACCGGGAGGAATCAGCGGGTGATGGTGGCGCAACCAGAGGCGTTTGATCCCCTACATATTCATCGCCCCGAACCTGGTCGTATTCACCGTCTTTATCTTCATACCGATCATCTTCGCCTTCTACGTCAGGCTGACGCAGTGGTCCCTGATCGGCACCCCAACCTTTGTCGGCCTGGAGAACTACACGAAGATGTTCGGGGACGGCAACTTCTGGAAGTCCTTCTACAACACCGTCATCTATACGGTCGGCACGGTGCCCACCAGCATGGTGCTGAGGCTCCTGGTCGCCGTCGGGCTCAACCGCAAACTGCCGGGGAGGACGCTCCTCAGAAGCATCTACTTCGTGCCGGTAGTCATCTCGCTCGTCGCGGGGGCGTTGGTGGCGGCCTGGATCTTCAACGACAACTACGGCGTGATCAACGACATGCTGGGTGCCATGGGGCTAAAGGGCGTGCCGTGGCTGTCTTCGGCGAAGTGGGCTATGCTCACCCTCATCATAACGACGCTCTGGCTCAGGCTGGGATTCAACATGGTGGTCTACCTTGCGGCCCTCCAGGGCATACCGGCCGACCTCTACAACGCAGCGCAGGTCGACGGGGCAACGGGCTGGAAGACCTTCCGGCACATAACCTGGCCGCTCCTGGGGCCGACCACGTTCTTGCTCCTGGTGCTCAACGTGATCTACTCGATGTACGTCTTCGACCTGATCTTCGTGATGACCGGCGGCGGACCGGGGTTCTCGACTACCGTCCTGGTCCAGTACGTTTACCAGGAAGCCTTCCAGCAGGGAGACATGGGTTATGCGAGCGCCATCGGTGTATTCCTCTACGTGCTGCTCATGGCTTTCACCCTGTTCCAGTGGCGGGTCACCCGGCAAAGCGAGGGCACTTCTTGAGAGAGATGGAGGTTACCGAATAATGGCTACGACGACTCAAACTTCCCGCTCGGGGAAGACGGGGCGGTTGCCGAAGCTGCCGAGGGGCAAAGACGCTGTCATCTGGCTGCTCCTGGTGGCCGGTGCTCTGGTGATGGTCTTTCCCCTGTACTGGATGTTCGCCACCGCGGTTCGGCTGAAGTCGGAGATTTTCAACGGGCAATTCAACCTGTTCCCCTCCCAACTGGCGTGGAGCAACTTCTCGGACGCCTGGAGCAAGCTCCCCTGGACCCAGTTCTACATAAACTCCACGGCTATAGCGCTCATCGCGGTCGTCGTCACGGTCTTCATAAACCTGCTGGCCGGCTACACATTCGCCAAGTACCGCTTCCCCGGACGAGACATCATATTCCTGGCGATGATCAGCACCCTTTTGATTCCCATACAGGTCATCATGGTCCCAGAGTTCTTGATCACCTCAAAGCTGGGTCTCGTGAATAGCTGGTGGGGCGTCCTCATCCCCAGGTCCGCGGAGGCTTTCGGGCTGTTCATGGTCAGGCAGTTTATGGTCAACATCCCGGACGAGTTGATCGAAGCGGCGAGGCTCGACGGGGCCAGCGAATTTCAGATCTTCCGCAAGGTGATCCTACCGCTCTCGGGACCCGTGATCGCAGTCCTCACTATCTTCACCTTTATGTGGAGGTGGAATAACTTCGCCTGGCCCCTGGTGGTCCTCCAGGATAAGTCCTCCTACACTGTTCCACTCGGTTTGAACCTGATGAAGGGACAGTACTACACTGACTGGATCGGCGTCATGAGCATGTCGCTGGTCTCGATCATCCCGATACTCGTAGTTTTCGTACTCTTTCAGCGCTACTTCATCCAGGGTATAGCCAACACCGGCATAAAGTAGGCGAGGAGTCTTTAGCACCCTGTCAAAGCAGCAACACACGTCATCGAACAAGGGGGTTCCGAAACGGCAAGGATAGCGTTCGTCGGGGCGGGCAGTGTCGTCTTCACCAAAAACCTGCTCACCGACATCTTCAAGTTCCCGGAGCTTCGTGGCTCCTCGGTCGCCCTGCACGATATCGACTCCGAGAGGCTGGAGACCGCCGGGATGATGGCCCGGTGGACCTCCGCTCAGCTCGGAGCAAAAGCGAGAGTTGAGGAGTACGAGGATCGCCGCGAGGCGCTCGCGGGCGCGGACTTCGTGATCAACGCGGTCCAGATCGGTATGCACGAGGCCACCCTCCTGGACTTCGAGATCCCGAAGAAGTACGGCCTCAAGCAAACCATCGCGGACTCGATGGGGATCGGCGGCATCTTCCGGGGCCTCCGCACCATCCCGTTCATGATGGAACTCGGGCGAGACATGAGGGAGGTGTGTCCGGACGCGCTACTCCTAAACTACACTAACCCGATGAGCATGCTCATGTGGGCATTTTACGAGTCTTTCCCGGAGCTTCGGAACATTGGACTCTGCCACAGCGTTCCGTACACGGCGATGGAGATAGCTTCTTATATCGAGGTTCCGTACGAGGAGTTGTTGTACGAGTGCGCCGGGATCAACCACATCGCATGGATGACACGCCTGGAGGTCGATGGTGAGAACATTTACCCTTGTCTTTTCGAGGCCATGGAGGACCCGGAAGTTTATGCGAGAGACAAGGTTCGTTTCGAGCTGATGCGCCACCTCGGATACTTCGTCACCGAGTCCAGCGAGCACAATGCCGAGTACACACCGTACTTCCTCAAGGACGACAGGCTCATAGAGAAGCTGGAAGTCCCGGTGGATGAATACGTCCGGCGCAGCGAGGATAATCTCAAAGAGTACGAAAAGACGCGCCGCAAGCTGCTAGCGGGCGAATCGTTCGAGCTGGAGCGCAGCGTCGAGTACGGTTCGCTCATCATCCACTCTCTCGTGACGGGGCAGCCGCGCCTCGTCTACGGCAACGTCAGAAACACGCACCTGATAGAAAACCTTCCAGAAGGCTCATGTGTGGAGGTGCCGGTCGCGGTGGACGGTACGGGCTTGAGACCCTGCCACGCGGGGACGCTGCCACCCCAACTCGCGGCGACGTGCTCCCCTCATATCGCCGTGCAGGACCTCACGGTACGCGCCGCTCTCGAAGGCAAGCGCGAGCACGTTTAACACGCGGCCATGCTCGACAGGCACGCCCCAAGCGTGCTCTCACTGGATGAGATCCACGCGATGGTGGACGAGTTGATAGAGGCCCACGGCGACGCTCTGCCGGAAGGTATAGGTAAGGGTGAAATGAGAGAAGTTCGTACGTAGCCCTTGCGCGGGATCTGCTTTTTCAGGGTTGAACAGCCTCGGTACCGGCCACCGGTCCCGTCGAGGTTGAAAGGGCCT
>JBBPZT010000161.1:0-5530 GCA_038198625.1 Rubrobacterales bacterium | reverse complement strand
TCTTGCCGGGCAAACCTGGATGAGGATGCTATGTTCCTGGAGCGGACGGAGAACGACGCGGATAGCCTCTACGGCGTGGAAGCGTTCCAGCCCGCGCCGGTGGAACAGGTCATCGCGGAGATGCGAAAGGGAGTGGGTGGTCCGCTGTCGTTGGGCGACATGGCCGATATCGCGCACCTCACAGCGGTTTTCAGTGTAGTTGACCCACACAAAACTATCGATGCGAAGCCTCTGCTATAAACTCAGCGCCCCATTGCCCACGCGTGCATGATATATGGGTCAATATCATCGCAATCCGCTGTAAAAGGAGTTATCCAGTACCCTTCCCGCATCAGGTGCGCAACGCTTGCGTGGACCGCTTTCGAGAAGGGGCTCACGGAATAAGCTATAAATACGTTTCGTCGGAACGGTTCCACGGAAAGGAGTAGCGCGTGCCGAAGCTGGAGGTCGAGGGAGTCGGGAGGTTCGATGTCGAGGAGGGCAAGCGGCTGGTGCTGGCGATACAGGACGACGCCGGGGTGGACATTCTGCACCGTTGCGGCGCGTACGCCAAATGCACGACCTGCCGCATCGAGTACGTGGAAGGCGAGCCGGATCGGATGACGCGCGCCGAGCTTGAAGTGCTCCAGAGCCGGAATCTTCTCGGTCAGGTGCGTCTCTCGTGCCAGGCTGTCTGCGACCACGATATGAAAGTCCGTGCTCTGATGACCGTAAGCTCGATGGAACTCGACGGCCCCGGAGCGCAACCGGAGCCGGAGATCACACCGGAGCCCGAGTGGGTGGAGAAACCAGCCTAGCGAAGAGGTGAGTCTAACCCTCTTCTTCGAGCAGCTTCTCGTATTCGGCGGCGGAGAGGAAGTCTCCCTCGCCCGAGGAATTGAGCTTGACGATCCAGCCTTCCCCGTAGGGGTCTTCGTTGATCTTCTCGGGCGCGTCTTCCAGGGCGCTGTTGACCTCTGTCACCTCGCCACCGACGGGCGTGTAGAGGTCCGAGACTGCCTTGACCGACTCGACGGTCCCGAAAGAGTCGCCCGCCTCGAAGGTGGCTCCCTGTTCGGGCAACTCGACGAAGACCACGTCGCCTAGCTCGTCCTGGGCGTGATCCGTGATGCCGAGGGTTGCGACGCCGCTCTCGATACGGGCCCACTCGTGCGACTTCGTGTATTTGAGATCCTCCGGTACGCTCATAGCTTCTCCCCTATCTCTTATTTCGCTTGTAGAACGGTGGCGTCACGGCGCGGGCCGCGACAGGCCGATCCCGTATCATCACCTCGAAACCATCTTCTACCCCAGGCTCGACCAGCGCAAGCCCGATAGCCTTGTTCAGCGTTGGGGACATGGTCCCGCTGGTAACGACACCGACCGGCTCTCCGTCCGAAACCACCGGGTATTCATGCCGGGCGATGCCACGGCCCTCTACCTCGAAGCCGACTAGCTTCTTGCGGAGACCCTTCTCTTTCTCTTCGCGCAGCGCCTCTTGCCCGATAAATTCCTCGTCTTTGTCCAAATGGACGGCGAAGGAGATACCGGCTTCGAGCGGCGTGGTCTCGGCATCCAACTCGTTGCCGTAGAGACACATTCCGGCCTCCAGCCTCAGGGTGTCGCGCGCGCCGAGGCCGACCGGGGTGGCGCCCGCGCCGACCAGGAGCCGCCAGGCTTCTGGGGCGTCGTCGGGGCGCAGAAAGACCTCGAACCCGTCCTCGCCGGTGTAGCCGGTGCGGGAGATGATCACCGGCACGTCAGCATCTCTCCGGTCCAGAAAACGATAATATTTGAGCGTCGAGAGATCCGCGTCGGTAAAGTTTTGGAAGATTTCCTGCGCCTGCGGACCCTGGAGCGCCAGCAGTGCCCATTCATCGGATTCATCGGCCACCTCGACATCCAGGTCCGTGATGTTCTCCCGGAAGTGCCGAAGGTCTTTCTCACGGTTGGCGGCGTTTATCACCACCAGTAAGTCATCCTCGCGCCGGTAGACGAGCACGTCGTCCACGGTGCCCCCGGACGGGTAACAAACCGCAGCGTATCCGGCCTGGCCGATCTCCAGGCGGGAAACGTCGCGGGTAACGAGCCGCTGCACAGCTTTTTCCGCGTCCGGGCCGCGAAAGACGGCCTCGCCCATGTGCGAAACGTCGAAGAGGCCCGCCCGGTTGCGAACGGCCTCGTGCTCGGCCCTTATCCCCTCGTACTGGACGGGCATCTCCCACCCGGCGAAGTCGACTAGCTTCGCGCCCGCTGCCTTGTGCTCCTCGTAGAGCGGGGTTCGCCGGAGACCCGCGGAAGCGGCCATCTCTACCACCGGGCCTTGAGATTGCGGGCTGCCCGCGCCTCGTCGAGACGCTTCATCGGGGCGTTTGTCGGCGCTTCTTCCAACTCCTCCGGTGAAGACTCCGCCAGCTCCAGCATCGCGCCGATGAAGTCATCTAAAGTCTCTTTTGACTCGGTCTCGGTCGGCTCGATGAGCATAGCGTCCTTGACGACGAGCGGGAAGGCGACCGTCGGCGGGTGGAAGCCGTGGTCTATGAGGCCTTTGGCCACGTCGAGGGCTTTCTTGCCTTTCGGCGGCTGGACCACGACTTCGTGCTTGCAGAGCTCATCGTAGGGAATTCGGTAGGTCCCCCGGAGCCGGGCGCGGACGTAGTTGGCATTCAGGACGGCCATCCCGGAGACGTCGCGCAGCTCGGGACCGTGCATCTTGATGTAGTTCCAGGCCTTCAGGACGACGCCGAAGTTGCCGTGGAAGGTCGAGACGCGCCCGATGGTCTTCTCCGGGCGGACGAGGGTGTAGTCATCACCGCTCTTCTCGACGACCGGGTCCGGGCGGAAGGGGGCGAGCGCATCGGTGCAGGCTATTGCCCCGGAGCCTGGTCCGCCGCCGCCATGGGGGGTGGAGAAGGTCTTGTGGAGGTTGAAGTGCATTATGTCCACGCCTGCTTCGGCGGGGCGCATCCAGCCCATGTTTGCGTTCATGTTCGCGCCGTCCATGTACAGGAAGGCTCCGGCCTCGTGCAGGACCTCGGCTATCTCCTTCATATTCCGCTCGTAGACGCCGCAGGTGTTCGGGTTGGTGATCATGAGCGCCGCCGTCGTCTCGTCTACCTTCTCGCGCAACTCATCCACGCTCACGCAACCATGCTCGTCCAGCCCGATCTCCTCTGACCTGAAACCGGCCATCGAGGCGGTCGCAGGGTTGGTGCCATGGGCCGTTGCGGGTACCAGAACGGTCGTGCGTTTATCTTCCCCGGCGTCCTCGAAGAACTTCTTGACCATCAGGATGCTCGTCAGCTCGCCCTGCGCACCGGCCATCGGCTGCAAAGAGACTGCCGAGAGGCCCGAAACCTCCGAAAGGAAGTCCTGTAGCTCGTGCATGACCCGCAGCGCTCCCTGGACCTGTGTCTCGGGCTGAAGCGGGTGGAGGTTGGCGAAACCGGGAACGGCGGCGGCCGCTTCGTTGGCGCGGGGATTGTGCTTCATCGTGCAGGAGCCCAGAGGGTAGAAGGTCGTGTCTATGCCCCAGTTCTTGCGCGAGAGGTTGGTGTAGTGACGGATCGCGGTAGGCTCGTCCACCTCCGCGAGGTCCGGCCGCTCTTCCCGGAGCGCTTTTTTCGGCAAAACGTCTTTGAGGTTTGTCTTTTCGACGTCGAGTTTCGGGAGGGTGTAGCCCCGGCGGCCGGGGCGTCCTCTGTCACGGATCAAGTCTCCAAGCGTCCGCTCACCGAGCATTTGCAACCACCTCCACGAAAGCATCGAGTTCTTTTTTCGTCCTCTTCTCCGTCACCGCCACGAGCATCGCCCCGTCCCCGAGATCCAACCCACCGACGATGCCGGCCTCCAACAGCGCCTCGTTCGCCCGGCTTACGTCCGCAGCTTCGCCAAACTCTACGGCGAACTCCCAGAGGAACGGCGCGTCAGGACAACGCAACCCGAAACCGGCTTCCCGGAGCTTATCCGCCAGGTAGTGGGCTTTGGAGGCGGAGAGGTTGGCTACCTCGCGCAGTCCCTCCGGTCCCATGAGGGCAGTGTAGACGGTGGCGGCGAGGGCGGTTAAGGCCTGGTTGGTGCAGATGTTCGAGTTCGCCTTTGCCCGCCGGATGTCCTGCTCGCGGGTTCGGAGGGTCAGGACGTAGGCGAGCCGGCCGTCCCGGTCCACCGTCTCGCCGCAGATGCGTCCGGGGAGTTGGCGGACGAATTTCTCGTGGGTAGCCATGTAACCAGCGTAGGGACCGCCGTAGAGGAGCGGCATCCCGAGCGGCTGGGCCTCCCCTACCGCGATGTCAGCCCCGAGCTTTCCGGGCGCTTCGAGGACGGAGAGCGAGATCGGGTCGCACACCGCGACCGAAAGCGCCCCAACCTCATGAGCCGCCTCCGACGCCGCCTCTATATCCTCGACTATCCCATAGTAGTTCGGACTCTGGACGAAGACACCCGATACATCGTCGGGTACTTCGGAGAAGTCCGTGGTCCCGGCGTCAAACGGAAGCTCGACTACCTCTACCCTGTAGGTCTCTATAACTTCCCGGTAGCGGGGGTTGAGGCCGGGTGAGACGGCCACCTTCGGCTCCCGCTTCGTCAAACGGGCGGTCATGAGGGCCGCTTCGGCGACAGCGTTCGCGCCGTCGTAGACGGAGGCGTTGGAGACTTCGAGGCCGGTAAGTTCGGAGACGATGGACTGGAACTCGAAGATGACCTGGAGTCCGCCCTGGCTGACTTCCGGCTGGTAGGGTGTATAGGCGGTCAAGAACTCGCCGCGAGAGAGCATGGCCCCGACAGCCGAGGGTATGATCCTGTCATACGCTCCGGCCCCGAGAAAGACGGGCATTCCGGTGACGTTATCGGCAGCCAACTCGCCCACGTCGGTGAGCGCCTCGTACTCGGAGAGGGCGGGCGGTAGGTCCAGGTCGCCTTCGATCTTCGTGGAGACATCGGCGAAGAGATCCTCCACCGACGCTACCCCGATGGCGTCGGCCATCTCTCGGACATCATCCTCGGTGTGAGGTGTAAATCGTGCCACGCGGTATTACCCCCTTGCGTCGGGTGAGCGTCTGTTTTTCGCCCTGTCCCAGACCTGAGAGTGTTACCCCGTCGGCGCCGGCAGCCCGTTAGGGAGCCGATCTTTCCAGGAAGCCCTCTTGCTACGGTCCCTTTTGCCTGAGAGATTCGGCCCGTCACGGCTTCCACCACGACGAACCTTTCACCTTCGGCGGCCGCCCCACTTCCCCGGCGGCGCTCTCCCGTAGCCCTCGTAGGGCAAGTTATAAAGTTAGCACAACCCGGCCCGGATGTCTCCGATCAGCTGAGATTTGGTCCAGCACCAGACCTCCTGAGCCTTCCGAATGTGAACCGTTGATCCCAATAGTGCAAAATAGAGAAGGTTGTTGCCCCGAACGGAGGATCGTGGGCAGGGGTGGCCTGACCCCATTTTCTGTACCAACTCCTATGAGAGTACGGTTATGGATTCTAGCTCCTTTGCAAGATCGGTTGTCACATCTACCAGCTCGCAGCTAGCGGCGAACTCTTCCGGGGTCTGGTAGCC
>JBBPZT010000160.1:0-6642 GCA_038198625.1 Rubrobacterales bacterium | reverse complement strand
TCATCCCGATGTACCAGCGGCCGGTGTACATCGCTTATACCGACAAACTGAGTGGCCCGCAGGTCAACCCGACCATCGCCGGTCCTTTCTGGAACGTCGGCGAGTGGAAGTTGAGCTAGTAGCTTAACTATACGAGGCGGGTCGGATCTTTTCGGCCCGCTTTTCTTGCCCCGGAATATAATCCGGTCTGGATACGATGATAGAGGTTCGCAGAGCGGTCTTTAGTAGGAGGTGATCCGGAGCTTGTACGCTTACATCATCAGAAGGTTGCTGTTTAGCATCCTCATACTCTTTCTAGCTAGCGTGACCATTTTCTGGCTCGTAAGCCTGGCGGGAGATCCACTCACCCAACTCAAGCAGAGCAACCCCAGGATCACGCAGTCCGACATCAACCGCCTCAACACGCTCTACGGCCTCAACCAACCGATCGTGATCCAGTACTGGTACTGGATCAGCGACATAGTCCTACACGGGAACTTCGGTCTCAGCTTCAAGCAGAACGCCTCGGTCAACAGCATTATCGCGCCGCGAGTTTGGCCCACGGTGCTGCTGCTCGGCTCCGCCCTCATACTCTCCGTCGTGGTGGCTATACCGCTCGGTATTTACTCGGCGATTCGTAAGTACAGCGCCTTCGACAAGAGCGCCACGTTCTTCTCGTTCATGGGTTTCAGTATGCCGGACTTCTGGCTGGGGCTTATCCTCCAGCTCGTTTTGGGCGTCTACCTCTCGGCCTGGGCCGGGGTGCAGATCTTCGCTATATCAGGAATGCACGCCCCCGGTAGCAACGGGTTGGTGGACCTCTTGCAGCATCTCGCCCTGCCGGTCATAACGCTCTCGGTTATACAGATAGCGACCTACAGCCGTTTCCAGCGCAGCGCCATGATGGATGCGCTCAACTCTGACTACCTGCGGACGGCGCGGGCGAAGGGCCTGCCCCAGCGTTCGGTATACCTCAAGCACGCCTTGAGAAACGCTCTCATCCCGACGGTGACCATCCTGGCCCTCAGCACGGCGGCCATCGCGGGCGGCGCGCCGGTGGCGGAGACTGTCTTCTCCTGGCCGGGAATGGGATTCTTGTTGATCGACTCGTTGTATAAGAGTGACTACAACATAGCCCGCGCGCTGTTGCTGATCTTCGCGGTGCTCGTCGTACTGTTCAACCTGATAGCGGACATAGCCTACGCGCTCGTGGACCCGCGGATAAGCTACAAGTGAGGGGGCCGGCCAGATGGTAGAGCAGATCCGGGGCGGCTCTCAGGCCGTCACCGCCAGCGAAGAACAGGCCAAGATAAAAGGCCGCACCCAGCGTGAGATCTTCTGGCGCCAGTTCAAACGCCACAAGCTTGCGCTAATCTCGGGCGTAGTCCTGATATTCCTCTATATAGTTGCGCTCCTGACACCTTACGTGGCGCCCTACGGTTTTGCGGAGATAGACTTCCTGGCGCTGGCGAACGGGCCGACCCTGGTACACCCGATGGGTACCGATGAACTGGGACGCGACGAGCTGACGCGGGTGCTCTACGGTGGGCGGGTCTCGCTGCTGCTCGGGCTCGGCGTCGGCGTGTTCTCGACGGTCATCGGTGCGGTCATCGGTATACTCGCCGGGTTCTACGGACGATTTGTGGACCTCGGGCTCATGGGCTTTACGGACTACGTGCTCACGCTCCCGTTCCTGGCGCTCCTGCTCGTGCTCGGGAGCATCTTCCAGTTCGACGCGGTTACGATAACCGTGCTCCTCGCGGCACTACTCTGGCCCCAGATCGCCCGTATAGTCCGCGGTCAGGTGCTCACGGTCCGGGAGCAAGAGTACGTCATTGCGGCTAGGGCCATAGGTGTTTCGGGCGCGAGGATAATGGTGCGTCACATCCTGCCTAACGTGGTCGGGGCGATGGTCGTGCAGGCTACACTCACGGTTGGCATCGCGATCCTGGCCGAGAGCGTGCTCTCTTTCCTGGGGCTCGGCATCCAGCCGCCGACTCCCTCGTGGGGCAATCTCCTTAGCGACGCCCAGACCAACATGGTCCAGGACTGGTGGCTCGCCGTGTTCCCCGGCATCATGATAGTCATAACGGTGCTGTGCGTAAACTTCCTGGGCGACGGTCTCCGTGACGCCCTGGACCCGAAATCGGTGGAGTAGAAGTGTAGGCTCGCTGTGTGGTGAACGAGGAGGGCCGGTGGGCATCCTTTGAGGCTGCCGCGCGCCGGGGAGAGTTGCCGTTGAGAAGAGAAAGCAGGTATTAGGCCGTGGCGATGCTAGAAGTCAATAACCTGAAGACCCACTTCAAGACCCAGGACGGGGTGGTGAAGGCTGTGGACGGGGTTTCGTTCTCGTTGGAGCGGGGGGAGACCCTGGGGATTGTAGGTGAGTCGGGGAGCGGGAAGAGCGTTACCGCGCTCTCACTCATGCAGCTCAACCCGAAGCCGCCGGTCGAGTACCCGGAGGGGGAGATCCTCTTCGAGGGCCAGAACCTTCTGGAGGTCTCCGAGAGCCGGATGCAGAAGATCCGGGGCAACGACATCGCGATGATCTTCCAGGACCCGATGACGAGCCTCAACCCGGTCTTTACCATCGGCAACCAGATCATGGAGGCTATCCGCATCCACCAGCAGGTCTCCAAGGGTGAGGCGAAAGAGCAGACCGTGAAGGTGCTGCGGGACGTGGGCATCCCCCGTCCCGAGGAGAGGGCGAGCGACTACCCTCACCAGTTCTCAGGCGGGATGCGCCAGCGGGCCATGATCGCGATGTCCCTCTCTTGCAACCCGAAGGTTCTTATAGCGGACGAGCCGACGACGGCGCTGGACGTGACCATCCAGGCCCAGATCCTTGAGCTTATGGTCAACCTCCAGGAAGAGTACGGGACAGCCATTATCATGATTACGCACGACCTCGGCGTCGTAGCCAAGATCGCCGACAACGTGTTGGTCATGTACGCCGGGCGCGCCGTCGAGCAGGGACCGACAGACCCTATCTTCTACGATCCCCTCATGCCCTACACGTGGTCGCTCCTCAGGTCGCTGCCCAGGCTCGATACCGCCGGGGAGACGCGGCTACTCCCGATAAAGGGGCAACCGCCTAGCTTGATCTTTCTGCCTGAAGGTTGTAACTTCAGCCCGCGTTGTCCGTTCGTGAAAGATAAGTGTCACGAAGTGGACCCGGTGCTCGAAAATAAGCGTCCCGGCCACTCGGCGGCCTGCATCCTCTCCATAGAGGAACTGGAGGCGAGCAAGAACCGGGTGGATGAAGAGTTGGGAGTGCAAGGATGAGCGAGACGACGAACCTGAGCGCCAGCGGTAACAATAACGTGTCCGCGGACGATGTCCTGCTGGAAACCAGGAACCTCAAGATGCATTTCCCCATAAAGGCCGGCGTCTTGAAGCGGACAGTCGGACATGTAAAGGCCGTGGACGGTGTGAACTTGAGCGTCAGGCGCGGAGAGACTCTGGGGCTCGTCGGAGAGTCGGGGTGCGGCAAGAGCACGCTTGCCCGCCTGATCCTACGTCTCTTGGAGCCGACGGATGGTGAGGTCATCTTCGAAGGCGATAATGTCCTGAACTACGGTCGCAGGGAGATGTTGCGCGTCAGGCGCAACATGCAGATCGTTTTCCAGGACCCTTACGCTTCCCTGAACCCCCGTATGACGGTTGGCAACATCGTCGCCGAGCCCTTGAAGACCCACAAGATAGAGGGCGATACCAAGAAGCGGGTGCAGGAACTGTTGGAGATCGTCGGCTTAAACCCCGAGCACTACAACCGCTACCCGCACGAGTTCTCCGGCGGGCAGCGTCAGAGGATCGGGGTGGCGAGGGCTATCGCCTTGAACCCGAGCCTTATCATCTGCGACGAGCCTGTCTCGGCGCTGGACGTCTCGATCCAGGCGCAGGTCATCAACCTCCTGGAGGACCTTCAGAAGGAGTTCAACCTTACCTACATCTTCATTGCCCACGACCTCTCAGTGGTAAAGCACATCGCCGACCGGGTGGCGGTGATGTACCTCGGCAGGGTCGTCGAGACATCTGAGAAAAACGAACTCTACGCCAAGCCGCGCCACCCTTACACTAACTCCCTGCTCTCGGCGATACCGATCCCCGACCCCGAGAAGGAGCGCAAGCGGCAAAGGGTCGTCCTGACCGGGGACGTGCCTTCGCCAGCGAACCCACCTTCGGGTTGCACCTTTCACACTCGCTGCCCGCGCGCCCAGGACTACTGCAAGGAGCACGAGCCTTCTCTGGAGCGTCAGGAGACAAATGGCGCTTCCGGTAAGTTCGAGGAGCACCTTGCCTCTTGCTTCTTCCCGGTCATGGAGGGACAGCGGCTGGAGGAGCGCGTGACGAGCGCCCCGTACAACGCCGGGGAGGAGTAGGAGCCCGTAAAAAGCGCGCTTGCAGGCTGCTTCGGGTAGTAGAATCAAACCTGACGTGTGGAGTAATATCGCTACTAAATCCCAACGAAGACGCGCACTCCTGCGGTGGGCTGTATTCTTGATCGTCCTCGTCGTGGCTACGGGTGGAGCCTATCTTTACGGGCGTTCCCAGAGCTTGGCGGGTATAAGCGGACAGGACAAGAAAAGCGTGGACCTCTACGCGCAGGCTTTGAACATCGTTCAGAGAGATTATGTAGACCAGAAGTCAGTAAAGCCGAAGAAGCTGACCTACGCGGCCATCGAGGCGATGTTAAACGACCTCGGTGACAAGGGACATACCCGGTTTCTAACCCCGGATGAGGTGAAGCAGAACAGCCAGGAGCTCTCCGGCAAGTACGTGGGCGTCGGGATAGTGCTGCAGGACAAGGGCAAGAAGGTCGTCGTAACTTCCCCGATACCGGGCTCGCCGGCTGACAAGGCCGGGATGAAGTCGGGGGACGTCCTGGTGGCGGTCGACGGGAAGAGCGTGAAGGGAGAGGACCTTGCGACGATCGCCAAGAAAGTCCGGGGACCCGCGGGGAGCAAGGTGGAGATCTCCGTCCTTCGAGGTGGCGGGGAGAAGAAGTTTTCGGTCATGCGTACCGAGCTCAAGGTGCCGGTCGCCCCGTGGACGATTATACCCGGCAGCAAGGTCGCCCAGGTACAACTCACTTCGTTTTCGAGCAACAGCGCCGACGCCCTCGTCCAGTCGTTCAACGAGGCGAGGAAGGCCGGGGCTAGACGCTTCATCCTCGACCTGCGCAACAACCCTGGTGGGCAGGTGGATCAGGCAATAGCCATAGCCGGAGACTTCTTGAAGCCGGGCAGCGTCGTCTACATCCGTAAAGACGCTTCGGGAAAGAAGGAGAAGGTTCGGGTGCCCGGAAGCGCGAAGCCGACCGATGCGCCGCTGGTGGTACTGGTCAACAACGGGAGCGCCTCCAGCGCGGAGATACTGGCCGGCGCGCTGCGGGATAATAACCGGGCAAAAGTGGTCGGTACCAAAACCTTTGGCACCGGTACGGTACTCACGGAGTACACCCTCAAGGACGGCTCGGCCATGCTGCTCGGCATCGCGGAGTGGCTAACCCCGAACGGTGACTTTATCCGCAAGACCGGTATAAAGCCTGGCATCGTCGTGAAGATGAAAAAAGGCGAAGAACCGCTACTCCCTGACGAAGTCAAAGGCCTTTCCCGCCAGAAAGTCTTCTCTAAAGACGCCCAGCTAAAGCGGGCCTTCGAGGTGGTTCAAGGCCAATAACATATTGCCGTACGGAACCTGCTCGGCAACCTCCGTTCAGCCGGACAAAGTTTCGCGCAAACTCCGGATAGCCAGAGAACAACTTCTCACTACCAAAGACCGGATTCTCGAATACTATATTGGCTGCTGTTACACACGACGCTAGTCCGCATAGTACTAAGGAGGCAACTTGAGAATATTTTCAGACGCTACGACCGTGATCGCGCTACTTTTCGTGGTCGCCATTGTAGTCGCTGTTCTTTTTATCGTATTCCGTATCTTCGGCACGGCTGCGAGGCGAAACCCGAACCATCCGAAGAACAGAGAGAATGGGAATAATCGGGACAGACGTTCCGGCCGGGGATAGAGGCCGTTAGGGCCGTCGAGCGGTCTGTTTAGTCCAGGAGGTCGCGTAGGCTGGCGGCGTGGGGGCTGCTCTTGATCTTCGCAAGCGCCGTGAGTTGTATCTGGCGGATGCGCTCGCGGGTGACGTCGAAGCGCTCGCCGACTTCTTCCAGCGTCTTCGGCTGGCCGCCGGTCAACCCGAAGCGGTACTCCAGGACCATCCGCTCCCGCTCCGGGAGACCGTTCAAGGCCTCGCGCATCCTCGCTTTTAGCAGAGAGGAGCGGGCGAGGTCGTGGGGCGTCTCCGAGTCCTCGTCGGCGATAAAGTCTCCGAGTTCGGAGGAGTGGTCTTCGCCGACCGGGGTCTCCAGCGAGATGGAGCGGCGGCTCACGCGACGTATGCGGGCTATCTCCGGGACCTCTATCTCCATGACCTCGGCGACCTCTTCGTCGGTCGGTTCGCGGTTCAGGTCGGCGGCTAGAGTACGTTGAACCCGGTAATATTTGTTGATCTTCTCGACCATGTGGACCGGCACCCGGATGGTGCGTCCCTTGTCGGCGATGGCGCGGGTTACGGCCTGCCGGATCCACCAGGTGGCGTAGGTAGAGAACTTATAGCCCTTGCGGTAGTCGAACTTCTCGACCGCCCGCATGAGG
>JBBPZT010000159.1:0-13243 GCA_038198625.1 Rubrobacterales bacterium | reverse complement strand
TCCTGCACTATGAGCATACCGACTATCACGCGACCCGAGAGCGTACCGAGCACCCCCTGTTCGGAGAGCGTCTTGAGCACTACCGCCGTGCTCGACAGGGAGATCAAGGCTCCGAACCACACCGCCTCGACCCATCCCAGCCCGAGTATGAGGTGGCCGACACCGTAGCCGAAGGCGATCGTGAGACCCATCTGGACGGGCGTGCCGATGAGCACGATGCGCTTTACCGGGGCTAGCTCTCTCAGGGGGAAGTGAAGCCCGACGGCGAAGAGGAGCAGGGCCACCCCGATCTCCGCGAGCAACTCGATGTCGTGCGTGCCGCCGACCGTCGGACCGCCGGTATTCGGTCCCACCAGGACCCCGGCGAGGATGTAGCCCAGGATCAAGGGTAGCCCCAGCCGCCGGGCGATAACCCCACCCGCGAAGGCGGCCACCAGGATAAGCGCGATGTCTCCAGCTATTCCCACGTCTACTTAAAGATATCAGGCACGCATGTTTTGTAGCGGCGAGAAGATTTCTTCGCCGGATACAGAACCGCCGCGAAACGTTCTAGACGGTAAGGATTTCGGCCCGCGCCTCACCGTCTTCTACGCGCAGCAGCGCGAAGGTATGGTCAGGCTGGCGCCTCTTGTCCGTCGGGCTGCCGGGGTTCAAGAGCAGCAGGCCGTCCTCGTCCTCCAGCCAGGGGATGTGCGAGTGTCCGAAGATTATGACGCGGGCCTCGGGGAAGCGGCGCTTCATGCGGCTGCGGCGCCCCTGCTTGCGGCCGGAGTCGTGGACCATGGCTACGCGCACGCCACCGAAATCGACCTCCAGCGTCTCCGGAAGGCTGGCTTCCGGCGGCTCGAGGTTCCCCCGGACGGCCCGGACCGGCGCGTAAGAACCCAACACGTCGAGGAGAGCCGGGGCCATCAAGTCTCCGGCGTGGAGGATCAGATCCGTCCGCTCCAGGTAAGATAGCAAGTCTTCCGGCAAAATTTTCGCGCGCCGAGGGATGTGAGTGTCAGCGATGACGGCGGCTATAGGGCTCATCTTTCTTCTTGTTTTTGGAGGATATTGCGCAGTACGCCGCCGCGTTCGGTCGCCGCTATCCTGCGTGACGCGAGATCCGCGAAGTCCCTCTCAAGCTCCGCCCCGACGAAGAAGCGGCCCAACTCTTTGGCGGCGACCGCCGTGGTTCCGGAGCCGGTGAAGGGGTCGAAGACGAGACCGTTCTCGCTGGAGGAGGCGAGCAGCGCCCGGCGCACGAGCCGCAGCGGTTTCTGGGTCGGGTGGTAGCCGTGTTGCTTCTCGCGCTTCGGGACCGTCCTGATGCTCCACACGGTCGAGACCTGGCCGCCGGGGTCCGGGCTGTTTATAAGGTCGTAGTTGAAAGTGTGGCGGGCGCCTTTTCCCTTGCTGGCCCAGAGCAATGTCTCATGAGAATGCGTGAAGGCGGTGTGGAGGGCGTTCGGGGTGGCGTTCGGTTTCTCCCAGACGATGTTGTTGATGATCCTGTACCCGAGCCGCTGGAGGGCGAAGCCCAGGCTGAAGATTACGTGGTGGGTGCCCGATACCCAGAGAGTCCCGTCCGGCTTGAGCACGCGCCGGGCTTCTTTGAGCCACCGAAGGTTGAACCGGTAGTCCTCCTCGAAACCTTGGGAGCGGTCCCAGGAGCCTTTATCGACCGGGGCGAGCCGGCCACCTTTGACCGTTAGGCCGCCAGTCGAGAGCCGGTAGGGTGGATTCGTGAAGACCACATCCACGCTCCCGGCGGGCATCAGACGCATCAACTCGACGCAGTCGGTCAGATAGACCAGCGCGCCCGGCTCACCGTAGGATTCGAGGTCTCTAAGTTCCATGTTTGGATCTTAGAATAGAGTAGGAGCAAGTTTTGGACAAAAGACCTTCAAGTCAAATCGCTGCGAACCACTCCGGATTCACTTCTACAACCTCGACCTGTTTCGTCGTAACGCCGAGTCGGAGGTCTTTCAGTTTGTCGACCAGTTGCTCCCCGTCGATCAAGTCTATTGGTGGAGCACCATCGCGTGTCGCCTCTGAATTAGCGTCACGAGTAAAGTTACCCGTCGTGATGATCAAACCTTTGTCGGCCCTGCCAACCATCGCCCCGCGAAAGTCTCTGACTGTGCTTGGAGAGATGGTGTTTCGGTAACGCTTGCACTGAAAGATAACCGGGAAGCTCAGTAAACCAGCGAGCCGTCCGACCCCGTGTCCATCTATACCTCCATCACCTGAGCGGCCCGTAACTTCTACCTGTATAAAGCCGGACTCTCGGAGTAGCCGCTGGCATAAACGCTCGAAAGCATCCGGCGGCATCTCCAAGAGCGTAGTCATGAGCGCTTCCCTCCAGGAAGCAGTCTCTTCCTCACCTGTATCAGGTTCGGTTCGCCTCTCGTCTACCTCCACGAACCCGATTTTTCCCTGCGCCTCGCGGCGGGACTGCTCTCCTACAAACCGAACAACGGCCCGCGCATCGACCGTCTCCGAGTCGTGCCCTTTGGGGGTCAACGCCCACACTCCTCGTGTGGAGTTTGTGATCATCCCATATTTCTTCAGGTAAGTGCGAGCCCACGCTAGCCTGTATTCGAGTTCGGTCCGATTGCTATTCCCTGTATGTAGCTGTTCTATAACGTCTCGGGAAAGCTGTAAATCTTCGATGATTCGCTCCAGAAGCTCTATAATAGATGCGCTGCCGCCTAGCTCACGCAACGCCTTTAGCGAGGGATTTAGAAGCTGCTTGTGCGTCGGAACATTCACCATACCAAACATATTAAGCTTTATGAGCGTGGGCCGCTACTTGTTCTTGCATCTCGTTGCAGGCCGCGACAGTTTTCGACCCGAGCATCTCCTCCAGGAATTTTGTACGATTGTTGTCAAATGCTTTCTGTCTTCACAGGCAAGTCCTCCCGGTCCACACTCGCCTCTAGGACCGGGAGCCTCTCTTCTTAGTTGCTACGCGATCCGCGGTCCTGCGGATTCTCCGCGCTCGCCTGTTGGGGGGCTGGTGCGCCGCGCGGCCGGGACATGGCGCGCCCCGGTTCAGGCGCAGGCCTGGCTCCGCCGCCGGTTTCCCGTGCGATGGCTGGGACCTGTTCTTGCTGGAGGTTTTTGACCTGGGCGTAGCACATAAAGAGCAGCACCACGCAGAAGGGCAGGCCGGCCGTGATCGAGGCCGTTTGCAGGGCGCTGAGAGCGTCACCGCCGGAAGCCGCGCCGGCGGCGAGCAGCACCGCCGCCACCAGTCCTTCGACGAGCGCCCAGAATAGACGCTGCTGCCAGATCGGGTTCGGGTCGCCGCCGTTGGTGAGCATGTCGACGACCAGCGAGCCAGAGTCAGAGGAGGTGGCGAAGAACAGCACGACCACCACGATCCCCAAAACAGAGAACAAACCGCTGATAATTCCCGCTACGGGCAACTGCTGCAGGAGCACGAACAGGGCGTTGCTGGAGTCTGCCTTGGCGAGCCCGCCGCCGTTCCCGTTCAAGATGCTGCGGAGCGCGGTGTTGCCGAACACGGTAAACCACACCGCCGAGGCGCCGACGGGGGCGAAGAGCGTCCCGGCGATGAACTGCCGGATGGTACGTCCGCGGGAGATGCGGGCTATAAACATCCCGACGAACGGTGACCAGGAGATCCACCAACCCCAGTAGAACAGCGTCCAACTCGCCTGCCACTTCTGTCCGGCCGAGTCGAAAGGGTACATCCTGAAGCTGGTCGCCACCAGGTTCTGAAGATAGTATCCGACGTTCTCGGCCATCGAGCTCAGGATAAAGAACGTCGGCCCGACGACGAAGACGAAGACCGTCAACACCACGGCGAGCCACATGTTGATCTGGGCCAGACGTCGGATGCCACGGTCCACGCCGAGCATCAGGGAGACTACGGCTATGCCCGTTATCCCCGCGATCAGGAGTATCTGGACGAGCACGGCGTTCGGGACCCCAAAGAGTGTGTTGAGGCCGGAGTTGATCTGCTGCGCCCCGAGCCCGAGTGAGGTCGCCAGCCCGAACACGGTACCGAAGACGGCCAGGATGTCGATCAGGTGTCCCACGGGGCCGTAGATCCTGTCTCCTATCAACGGATAGAAGATGGAAGCCGGCTTGAGCGGCAACCCCTTGCGGAAAGCGGCGTAGGCCAGCGAAAGCCCGAGCACTATGTAGATGGCCCAGGGATGCAGCAGCCAGTGGAAGAAGGTCAGGTTCATAGCCTCCTGGGCGGCCGCCTCGGTTCCACCCTTGCCGACCGGTGGGCTGGTGAAGTCGGAGACCGGCTCGGCGACCCCGTAGTAGACGAGCCCGATACCCATACCGGCGGTAAAGAGCATCGCGAACCAGGAGATGTTGCTGAACTCCGGCCGGGAGTCATCCGGCCCGAGCCGGATGCTGCCCCACCGCGTGAACATCAGCGCGACCACGAAGATCAGGAAAAAGCTCACGCTAAATATGTAGAACCAGCCGAAGTAACCAGCGATAAACCCCTGCACCTCGCTCGCCACGTTCCCAAACCCGATAGGAAAGATCACCCCGAAAGCGAGGACTAGTAAGATCACCGCCCCGGAGATGAGGAAGACCGGCGGGTTGGTGTGTTGCCTGAGATACTCTCGCACGTACTCGTCCTTTCAGAGCTTACACAACGAAGGAAGATCGCCGTACACGCCATGTCATACAACATGCTTCGAGCCGGTCTGACATACCAGCTATAAAGAAGCGTTCTTCCCACGGGCAATGGGTGCGTTCCTTCGCAAGATGCTTCTAATAAACTACTTCCCGACGCCCTTGGCGGCTATGTTAGCAGATATGCCTGCCCAATCAACTCTACGAATAGGCCTTTATCCGCGAAAGCTACACCTGCCAACGAAACTTTCGGGATTGCCCCTTCGATATAAGTTGGTAGAGTGAGGTAAGTGCTACGCTGGATTATCAAAGCGCTTCTAGTGATTATTGACCTTCTTTTGTTGGAGACAGGGTTTGCAGGAATTCCCAATTCAGTTATCGGACACTTAAACACTCTCGGTGACCGCATGTTGTTGAGGACACTCGCCATTATGTTAGCCTTGGGCGTAGCGTTATTAGCGATAAGTCCAACTCGTTTGGGGGAATGGCGTAGAGCAACAACAGTAAGGGGGCCAGGAATGGGCGAGCGCCGAAACAATGAAGGACCAGGCGGGTACGTAGACAATCGCTCCGTAAACAGTACAGGTCGGGTGGGCGGGCGAATAGTTTGTAACACTACCAACGAGGGACCACGACCAGGAGAAATCTCTCGGTCGGCAAGCGAATCTCTGGTGCAAGATCTTCGTAAGCGCGATCCCGAGAAGTTTCAGATATCGTGGATGATGGATGTGGAATCCGGCGAACCGGGCACGATGCTAGTTTCGTGGCTACAGCGCGTCGATTTTGATCCTCAAGTAAATAAGGGCGAGCAACAATTTCGCATTCAGATTATGAAAGATGAGTTTACGACTGCCACACATATCGTTGTAGGAGTTCTTCCCCGCTAAGTTGGGGATAGGTGTTGCGCTTATGCTTCCTCTATCAACTTCGCGCAAGGCGACAGAGCCGGTAAGACCAACGTCGGTCCCCAAAGATAGCATCCGGCTCCCCGTACCTGCGTGCGTCTGGAGAGCGTGGAAGTCGTAGGTCTTCTGGCAGCGGGGATCGCGGTTACCCTGGTCGGAGCCGGTCTCTTCTCCTACCTGGCGCTTCCAGCCCTGATCTCCCACAACCTCGCCGGGAAACTGCGGAATAGATACAGCCTGGAACAGAGGCCGGATGTCGACGTTACATCCGGCCTGCTCACGCTGCTCTCCGGGCGCATCAGCCACGTCCGGGTGAGGATCGGCCGGATGAGCCACGAGAGTATCGAGATACAAAACGTCTCCGTGAACCTAGAAAATGTGAGACTCTTGCTGTCGGGCATCTTCCGGGATGAGGTGAAACCGGATATCCGGAGTGTCTCCTTGAGGGCGGAGATCTCCCAGGAGTCACTCAGTCAATACATCAAGCGCGAGGACATCGGGGTGCGTAATGGAGAGGTCGGGATACAAGGAGGTGAAGTTTTCTACCGGAGCCAGAACGCCCTTTTCGGCTTCCCCGCCAACGTCCGGCTCGAACTACGGGTAGCCGGGGCGCACCGCGTTGCCGTGAGCTTCGGAGACCTACTGGTGGGAGGAGCAAGACTCCCCTCTTCCTTGATCGGAGGGGCGCTTCCTTCCGGCGGTGTTACGCTGGATATTGGAGAGCTTCCTTTCGGCGCAGCCCTCCAGAGCATAGAGCCTCTGGAGGGAGCCCTGATGCTCCGGGCGGGGAGGTGAGATACTCCGCTCTCGGCGTTTCTCCGGGGTAAAAGACTCCTCCGGTCTCCCTTCGAGTTCGGCCACCGCCGGGAGAAACCACTCGGGACGGGGGCGGACTTCGGAGACTTCCGGGTCGTAGAAGACGTGGGCCGCGAAGCCTTCGGTCACCAGTTTCCCGTCTTCGAAAGTCTCTCCGAAGCGCAGCTCGAAGTCCATGGTGTAGGAGCGGTTGCCGACTGAGCGTACGGTGGCAGCACCGAGGAGGTCGGTGTCCAGGAAGATCGGGGCCTTGTACCTGACGTTCATCTCGGCGATGACGTACCGCGCCCCCGGCAGATCGCCCGCCTCCAGGTGATCCAGGCCCAAAACATCGGCGAGCGCCCTCCAGTACGCTAACCGGACCATCTCGAAGAGAGCCGGGTGGACGGCGTTGTTGACGTGCCCGTAAGGGTCGAGGTCCTGGTAACGGACCTGTAGCTTCTGCACCACTGGTGGGTTCTTCAAGTAGCACCTCTTCTGAAGTAGATGATCGTGGATGACTCCCGGCGGCGAATTCTACATTACGCATCCGGCGGTGCGTCATCTTGTTCGCCGTTTGGCTCACCGATTGGTTTGCCATCTGGTTTAATCTAGGGTAATGGAGGACTACGAAGAGCTTCTGGAGCAGGGCGAGACACTGGCGGAAGAGGGCCTGGTCGAGGAGGCCCTCTCGCGTTTCGAGCAGGCCCTCGAGACGGCCCCCGAGAACCCGGAGGTCATAGAGGCGGTCGGTCGGGCGCTTTTGGACCTCGGACGGCTGGAGGAGGCGGAGGCGAGCTTCACCGACGCCCTGGAGCTCGACCCGGAGTGGGTGGCGCCCTGGATGGGCCTGGCGATCCTGGCGATGCGCCGCGAGGAACCGTTCAAGGCCGTTCACCACCTGGAGCGGGCCATCGAGGCGGACCCGGAGTTCGGCGACGCCTACGTAGAGTTGGGGCGTTACTACGGCTTGCTGAGGGAGCCGGCGCTGGCGCGGGCAACCTTCGAGCGCTGGACCACGAGCCATCCCGAAGACGCCGACATGCTCATCAACGCCGGCCTCACGGCCTTCGACGCCGCCGACTACGCCCAGGCGCTGGAGTTCTTTAATCTGGCGACGGAGGCGGCGACGGAAGCGCAGCAGAAGAGCGGGGCGCGGACTTTCTGGGCGAACACCCTGGACATGCTCGGGCGCTATCCGGAGGCCGTCGTCGCCTACGAGGAAGTCATAGCAGAGACGCCCGACTGGTGGGAAGCCCACGCGAACCTGGGCATCTGCCACGCCCGGAACGATCATCCCGCGGAGGCGGAGGCGGCGCTCCGCCGGGGCCTCGATAGCTGTCCCGGTTCTCCGGAGGTGCGGGACGAGTTGGCGGCCCACCTGCTCTCAGAGCGCAAGAACCTCGAAGAAGCGCTGGAGCTGGCCGAGGAGGCGGTAGCCCTGGGTCGCGACGAGGTGCGACACTTGCTCACCCTGGGCGAGGCGCGGCTCGCGCTAAAAGACGAAGCGGGGGCGGTCCAGGCATACGAGGCGGTGCTGGAGATCGACCCGGATGACCCAGGAGCGCATCTGGAACTGGGACTGTTGCACGAGCAACGGGAGGAGATACCCGAGGCCGAAGGACATTTCATAGAGGCGCTGAAGCAGGACCCTGGTAACCCGCGCGCCCTCTACTCTTACGCGAGCATCTACTATAGGGCGGACGACCTGACGACAGCGGAAGAGCTACTGACGCGAGCCGTCGCGGCGGACGACGGATACGCCCCGGCCCTCTCGGCGCTCGCCAGCATCCGGGCACGAAACGGCGACTACGGAGCCTCCCTCGACTACCTCGAACGGGCGGTGGAGGCCGGTGAGGAAGATGTCGAGTACTTCCGGAGCTCTCCCGAATTCGCCCCCCTGCGCGTCCATCCCAGGTTTCAGACACTCCTCACCCGGATGGGCACCTCTGGAGGAGTCTGAGGGCCCCGTGCCGACGGCTCTGGCGGCGGGGATCTTCCTCACCGTGGTCGGGCTCGCGGCGCTCGCTTTCGGCGTGTACGCCCTGCTGCGAGGCGGCCGAGAACATCGTGGAGGTGGCATCGGTCCCTTCTCGGAGCGGGGATTACACGTCGTGGCGGGCATCCGGATGACCATTATCGGGGCCGCGGTCCTCGCCTTTGGAGTTTATATCTTGTGGTCGTATCCGGGTTAGCTGCTACAAGAGCTTCACATTAGCCACGGAACCTCCGAGGTCCTCGAAGAAGTTATCCATCTGGAGGCAGCGGACTTCGGAGATCTCACGGCTGCTTTCGAGGAGCAGGAGGCCCGGCAGTCGCGCCCGCAGGCTCTCGGCGTGGCGCAGCGCCGAGGACAAGTCCGGGACATCATCCTCCAGGCCGACCATGGCGAACACGCGCGAGATGCCGATCGCCCCGAGGTAGTCGAGGACGACGGCGTCCTTGAGGAGGGCGCCTTCCACCGAACGTCCCGGCGCCCTCCCCGGCGGGTGGCGCTCTATAGCTTCGAGGACGGTCCTGGTTCTGTTTTCGGGGAAGTCCCTGTCGCGCAGGAGCCGGCCGGCGGCCACCGCAGAGCGCCGGGCGTGATCCTTACCCTCCCTACGGGCGTAGGCTCTATATAGCCCGATATCATGGAGCAGGGCCGAGAAATGAAGGACTTCCTCATCGTAATCGAAGCCTTCGGTATCGGCGATCCGGCAGGCGAGAGAGTAGACACGCAGGCAGTGGGCGTAGCCCCAGACCGGGTGCGTCCCGGCGCGGGCGACGATACCCTCGATCTTCCCCGTCTGCGAGCCCACTACACGAAGTTTAGCGGATATGCTCCGTACCTTCCTCACATAGCCATGAGGTGTAAGGACAGCAGGATCTTTTATGCGGTGGCTCCCGTCTGTTCCTTGATCGCCGTGAGCGGGGCAGCCACATCCTCCAGAGACTGTCCCTCTGCCCTCACGCCGAGTATTACTTCTACAATAGCCGCGAAGATCATGAATCCCGCGCCAATGAGGTAGGCATAGAGCATGAAAGTACGGTTGCCGGATGTCTTTGCCGCGTCTATCAAGTTCCCGAAGATCAGGGGTCCTGAGATACCTCCGACTCCGGTGCCTATAGCGTAGAAGAGCGCTATCGCCATAGCCCTTATCTCCATCGGGAAGACCTCGCTCACCGTCAGGTAGGCGGCGCTCGCGGCGGCGGAGGCGAAGAAGAACACGACCATCCACAGGGCGGTCTGCGTAGTCGCGTTTAGTACGTCTTGCTGGAACAGGTACCCGGTCACCGCCATCAGCACACCGGCGATACCGTAACAACCAGAAATCATCGGCACCCGGCCTATCGAGTCGAAGAGGCCACCGAGAAGCCACGGCCCGAGGATGTTACCGACCGCGAACGGGAAGATATAGTATCCGATGTGACTCCCAGGTACACCGTAGAAATTAGAAAGTATCAGGGCGTAAGTGAAGAAGACTGCGTTGTAGAGGAACGCCTGAGAGGCCATGAGCGTCAGACCCAGAACCGTGCGCTTCGGGTACATCTGGAACATGGCTTTGGCGATCAGTTTGAAACCAATGCTTCCCCGCTGCTCGATGGTGATCAACTTGTCCTCGTCTATCGGCGGCAGTTCGTCGCGTCCGGTCGACTGCTTAACGTCCTCTTCTATTTCACCCGTGATCCTTTCGGCCTCGTCGTTCTGACCGTGGGTCGCGAGCCAGCGTGGGCTCTCGGGAAGGTAACGGCGGATCAGGAGTATACCAAAGCCGAGTACTCCCCCGAGTAAGAACGAGAGCCTCCAACCGAAGAACTGGTCGATGATAGCCGGGTTCAGCACCACGAGGCTGAGTGCGCTCCCGAACATCGTCCCGATCCAGTAGCTCCCGCTGATGAAGAGCGCCACCCTACCACGCACACGCGCCGGTATAAGTTCATCGACTGCCGAGTAGATGGCGGAGTACTCACCGCCGATACCCGCGCCGGTGAAGAAGCGGGCCAGGGCGAAAAACCAGAAACTAAACGAGAAGCCGGTCGCCACGCTGGCGATCAGGTACACGGCAAGCGTAATGAGGAAGAGTTTCTTTCGGCCGAACTTGTCTGTCAGGTATGAGAAAAAGAGCGCGCCACAAACTGCTCCGACGATATAGATACTACCGGCGAGTCCTATCTGCGAGCTGCTAAAATTCAGGCCTGAAACCGGCTTCGTCAGGACGGAGCCGACCACACCCACGATTGTAACTTCGAGTCCGTCGAGGATCCAGGTGATGCCTAGCGCGGCTATGACCAGCCAGTGCCACTTGGCCCATGGCAGCCGATCCATCCTTGCCGGTACATGACTCTCTACAGTGTTGCCGCTTGCCTCACTCACCTAAGACCCCTTCTCTCGACGGCGCGACGCTGAATTTTCCGTGCGGACCTCCTATCCCGCACGCTACACTAGCACAATGACACGAGCGTGTCTATCATGTGGCTAACGAGTAACCGAGGCGGCTCTTTCAGGGGTCGTGGACAAGGAGCCCGAGATGAGTACTTTCCCGACGAAGATCCTTGTGGCGACAGACGGCTCCGAAGATGCGGCGCTCGCGGCCAGGGCCGCGGTAGACCTAGCAGCGGAGACAGGAGCTGAGCTGCACGTAGTCCACGTCGGTCCGTCGCAGACCTACCCGCCTCCCGCTGGTGGCCCTCCACCACCCACGAGCACCGACCAGGAACGTGAGAAGGAAGCCAGAAAGGTACTCGACTACCAGGTGAGCCTGATAGAAGAGGCCGGAGGAGAAGTCGCCGAAGCGCACGTGAGGCTCGGCTCGCCGGCGGAGGAGATCCTCCACGTCAGCGAGGAGATAATGGCCGGGCTCATAGTAGTGGGCAACCAGGGGCTCGGCGGGAACTTCAGCCGGATGCGGCGTTTCCTGATGGGCAGCGTCTCCGAGACCGTCCTGCGCTACGCTCGTTGCTCAGCCATGGTAGTGCGCCGCGACCTCTACGACCACCCTCCAGCCTAGAGCCAACGACACGGCTTCACGCTTCGGTAATCAGCGCGGCACACTCCGGCCGGGCATCTCTGAATTTACTGTAGCTCTTCGGCGATTTCCAGGGCGGGTTCCGCGACTTCCACGCTCTCGGCCCGCTCCGGGGCCATAAGGGCCGTGTACGCTACGAACGACACTCCGAGCCCGAGGAACCAGGTATAGTGCGAGAGGAATCCTAGAAATCCGAGGCCGAATAGGGGCCCGAAGACCCCGGTGAAGGCCACGACGAGGCCCAGGGCCGTCGCGACGAGCGCCCGCAGGTTCCAGCCCCCTGCGTACTCGTAATCTCCCTCTTTGTTGTAGAAGCTCGCGAGGTCGTAGTTACGGTGCCGTACCAGGTAGAAGTCCGCGATCATGATCCCGGCTACGGGGCCGAGTGCCCCGCCGATATAGCCGAGCACGGCGAAGATGGTCTGGGCGTTGTCCATCCACAGCCACGACGCGAAAAAGAAGCCTATGAGGATGGAGATCAAACTGGCCCGCACGAAGTTGAGCTTCCTCGGGAACATGTTTACCAGGTCGTAAGTCGGCGAGACGATGTTGGCCGCCACGTTGACCGAGAGCGTGGCTATGAGGATGGTCGCAGCACCGAGGAACAGGATTATCGGGTTATCGAACTGCTGTATAAGCGCGACAGGCTCGTATATGGGACGCCCGAAGGCGATCGTCGAGCCTGCGGTAATGGCGATGCTCATGACCGAGAAGAGGACGGTCGTGAGCGGCAGCCCGATAGCCTGCCCGGTCATCTGGTCCTTCTGAGAGCGGGAGAATCGGGTGAAGTCCGGGATGTTCAAGACCAGCGTGCTCCAGACGCTTATAAGCCCGGTCACCGAGACCGCGAACAGTGGCCAGAACTGCCCCGGAGAGAGCTTGCTCGGCTGGTCGAATAGAGGAGCCACGCCTCCGGCGGTACTTACGGCCCAGACGACGAGGGCGCCCGCCGCGACGATAACTAGAGGACCGGCCCAGAGCTCGAAAAACTTGACCCGCTCCATACCGTGGAAGATCACATACGCGTGCAACGCCCAGAAGATGAGGAAGGAGATCCAACCGTTGACCCCCATCCCCAGGAAAGAAGCGTCCAGCGTCTTCCAAGCCGGGAAGACGCTCCCGATAATAGCGTTGATCGCGAGGCTCCCGATGTACGTCTGCACGGCAAACCAGAAGATAGCCACGAACGCCCGGATAATGACGGGTATCTGTACCCCCCGATACCCGAACGAAGCCCGCAACAACACGGGGAAAGGCAGCCCGTACTTCGCCCCGGCCACGCTGTTGAGCCACATCGCGATGACGAGAATAATGTTAGCCGTCGTCACCGTACCCAGAGCCTGCCACGGGCTCATCCCGAGGCCGAGCAACCCGGCCGCGGTCGCGTATGCCACCGCGTTGTGGACCATCCCCATCCAAACAGTGGAGTAGTTGACCCAGCTCCAATTTCTCTTCTCTTGTGGTATGGGTTTGAGATCCTCGTTGTAAAGCGTGGGGTCGAACTGTTCGCCCCGCCCGGTTGCCACACTCAATGTAAGTACCTCCCGTAGCCGTTCGCACGTATATGCACGCGTCAAATGCTACGGTAGAGAGCGCCCCGAAAGCTTTGGCCCAACGTCTAGTTTTCAGGTACGTCAGAACCCTGCTCTTTATCCAGACATCCGCAAAAAGTCAGTATTTCGTTTAGGGAAGCGTCAAACACCTCCGGCCAGCTTGGCTTCGGTGTCATCCGCTCCCCATTACTTCTGGATGTGCTCCTGATTCTCTTTCCCGATTCCACGAAATTTCTAATTCAGTTCTTAGAATTCTTAGAAAACGCCCCTATCCTGGCTTCCGGTTGAGGGACATCGAGTCCTTCTTTGATGAAAGGAGTTTGCGTGAAGAAACACGAGTTCGGCGTGGAGATCTTCTCCACCATGA
>JBBPZT010000158.1:0-18052 GCA_038198625.1 Rubrobacterales bacterium | reverse complement strand
GCTTGTGGTGGTTGGATCTACTCTGGCGCCTACGCCGACGGTGTGAACCAGGCCCGCCGCCGCAAGCCTGCCTCCGAGCAGTCGCTCGTCGCCCCCGAGTGGGGATGGGCGTGGCCGGCCAACCGGCGCATCCTCTACAACCGGGCCTCCGCCGACCCGGAGGGCAAGCCCTGGTCCGAACGGAAGAAGTACGTCTGGTGGGACGAGGAACAGGAGAAGTGGACCGGCGAAGACGTGCCGGACTTCCAAGCGACTAAGCCGCCCTCCTACCGGCCGGACGAGGACTCTCAGGGCATGGACGCGCTACCGGGCGACGGACCTTTCATCATGAACGGCGACGGCAGGGGTTGGCTGTTCGCGCCTGTCGGGCTCAACGACGGACCGCTGCCGGTCCACTACGAGCCCCTCGAGTCGCCGGTGCCGAACCTGCTCTACGAACAGGGTAGCTACGACCCGGCGGTCAAGACCTTCGACCGGCCGGACAACCCGTACAACCCGCCGGAGGATCCGAGGTACCCATACGTGGTGACCAGCTACCGTCTGACGGAGCATCACACCACCGGGGCGATGAGCCGCTGGACACCGTGGCTCAATGAGTTGCAGCCCGAGATGTTCTGTGAGATCAGCCCGGAGCTTGCCGCCGAGAAGGGCGTCGAGAATACCGGATGGGTGACGATCACGACGAGCCGGGGCAAGATCCACACCAAGGCCCTCGTCTCGGACCGAATCCCGGTCTACGATTTCGAGGGCAAAAAGCTCCATACCATCGGCCTCCCCTACCACTGGGGACCGAACGGCTTGACGACCGGTGCCGTGGTAAACGACCTGCTGCCCGTCTCGCTTGAGCCGAACGTCTCTATACACGAGGCCAAAGCCTTTACCGCCAACCTGGAGAAGGGGCGTCTGTGAGTGCCGCGTTCCGGCGAGACCGGGAGATGATGGAGCAGGATCTTCTGGACCTCGGGGCCTGGCTCTCCGAGCACCCGGAGGCGGCGAACAAGAACCTCAAGCCAATAAGGACCTCGAAGCAGATCGAACCCGGCGTCTACTACAACAGGGGTACGGGGATGGTGGACCGCGTCTACACGTCCCAGCACGTCGCCCTCGGACAGAGAATGTTCCGTATCAGCAGCGATCCGGCCGCCCCGGTGGGGGAGATACAGCGCAGGGTCATGGAAGGGAAGGGTTAAACAGTGGCGACAGGATTCCTGACCGACACCACAGTCTGTATCGGGTGCAAGGCCTGCGAGGTGGCCTGCAAGCAGTGGAACCAACTCCCCGCCGACGGCTACGAGTTAACCGGCGACTCCTACGACAACACCAAGCAACTCTCCGGCTCTACCTGGCGACACGTCTCGTTTATCGAGAACCCGAAGAAGAAACGCCTGACCGGCGACGTGGACCTCGTGGCGCTCGCCGAAGACGTGCGGGAGCAACTGCCGGGCGGGGCTGAACTCGACGCGCTCGGGCGCTGGACGTTCATGAGCGACGTGTGCAAGCACTGCGTCGAGGCGCCGTGCCAGCAGGCGTGTCCGACGGGTGCGATCATCCGTAACGAGTTCGACAACGTCTTTATCCAGCCGGACGTTTGCAACGGCTGCGGATACTGCATCCCGGCCTGTCCCTACGGCGTCATAACCCGCGTCCCCGAAGACGGACGGGTCTTCAAGTGCACCCTCTGCTACGACCGGCAGAAAGAGGATATGGAACCGGCGTGCGCCAAGGCGTGCCCGACCAACTCCATCATGTTCGGAGAGGTCGAGGAGCTTGAGAAGATCGCCGAGGAGCGGATACAAACACTGCACGGCAAGGGCTACACCAACGCCTACGTCTACGGCACGCTGGAGGTCGGCGGCACCGGCGGTATAAAAGGAAACCACTCCAAGTTCATCCTCATGGACGAGCCGGAGACCTACAACCTGCCGCGCCACCCGTTCCTGCCGCAGGACAAACTGCAGCAGGCCAGCCTCGCCAGCATCGCCGCCGCCGGGGTGCTCGGGGCGATAGTGGCCTGGTCTTTCAGGAACTAGAGAGGGTAGAGCATGACGGACACGACACAGGGGGCTCCACCCTCGCGCAACGGCCACGCCGAGACCTCCCACCACCCGAACACGGACCCGGAGCGCGGGGACCAGGACTACTACGGTATCCCCCCGATCAAGGAGCACACCTGGACGTGGGAGATACCGGTCTACTTCTGGCTCGGCGGGCTCGGCTCCGGGGCGCACATCGTTACCACGATAGCCAGGTTGTTTGGCAACGAGGATAAGGCGTTTTTGCGGGCCGGGCGGTATACGACGCTGGTCGCCATGATCCTGAGTCCCATACTCCTGATCTCCGACCTCGGGCGTCCCGAACGTTTCTACAACATGCTCCGGGTCGTCAAGTGGCGCTCCCCGATGAGCATGGGGACCTGGGGCCTCTCGATCTTCGCCACCCTCACCAGCCTTACCGGGGCCATCCAGGCCGCCCGAGATGGGCTCGTCTTCGGCCACGAGAACTTCCTGGCCCGCTTCTTGAGCGGGCTGCCGGATCGGCTGATCGCCGTGCTTGCGACGCCTTTCGGGCTCTTCGTCGGGGCGTATACCGGTGTCCTGATAGCGCTGACTTCCGTCCCCATCTGGGCGCGAAACGCGGTGCTGATGGGGCCGCTTTTCATAACCTCGGCTCTCTCCAACGGCTCCTCTGCCATTTCATTCATCCTTCACCTGGGAGGGTGGGGTGAGAAGAAGACCCTCGAAGCCCTGCGCCGGATGGAACTACTCGCGCTGTGCCTGGAAGGGCTCCTCGTCGCTGCGTCCCTGATCCAGATGGGACGGTGGGGCAAACCGCTTCGCTCGGGCAAGCTCGGGACGCTCTTCCTCGGTGGGGCGGTCGGCGGCGGCATCCTGACGCCTCTGGCGCTACTCTACGGCCGCGAGAGCCGTCCGCGGGGGTTGCTCGCCTCTCTGCTAGTCGTGATCGGTGGATATATCCTGCGCCGCTCCATCGTGGACGCCGGCACGTATTCCGCCCGCGACCCGCAGGCCACCTTCACCTTCGCCAGGAAAGAGAATCTGCCGCTGCGCGACGAGAACGTCCAGGGGTAAACTCCGGAGATGAGCCTGGAGAAAGATCCAGGCTCATCTCCAACTGGTTCAGAGGATCTCTCTCTCAGCCTAGCCCCGCGAGGAACTCGTACGCCAGCTCTTCCGGAACGATGGCCGGGATCGACCAGGCTCGTCCGGGGAACGCCGCGTCCAGCGCTTTGGAGAGGGTGTTCCCTAACCCTGACGCCGGTCTCTTCGCGGGGCGCCCAGGGCGCGCAGCGTCAGGGTTTTCGCCTCCGGGTCGCCGACCAGTGCATAGGCGTGGTGGCCGAGATGGTACGCCCGCGCAGGTAAGATGATTGAATTTTGAATCGGCTCGTGTCCTATCAGGACGCGTCGGGCCGGCATGCGCGACGGACGCCTGAAAGCCAGATCGTGTTCGTCAACTGGTAGACTAATATGCAAGATGTTGAACAAAGATGTCTCCAGGCGGAAGGGTGAGAGGCTCTCCGTGCGGATCAGCGTTCCCAAAACCGCGCTTGGCGCTCTCTTATCGCTCCCGTTTGTCGCTGTTTGTAGCGTTCTGCTCACGGCTTCTCTAACCAACCTTACAGATGAGTCGGTTGGTAGATCTGCTTTCGAGTGGCTGATGGTGGCCTTAGGATCCTCTATCCAACTGATCGTCGGTCTTGCGGGCGCTGCGTTTTTTGGCTACGCGTTGGTCTTTTTCTCCATCCGGCTGCTGTTGTTCTGGCGCCCCGCGTTTGAGGTGGGCCCTGAAGGTATGTTGGACAGGGCCTCCGCCCTTGGTGCGGGCTTCGTGCCCTGGGAGATAGTAAAAGACGTGAAGCTATCATCCACGGGAGGGCAACAGTTTATAAGCATCACAGTCAAAGACGAGCAGCGGTTTCTGGAGCGGCAAAGCTTTCCGAAGCGTATGGCGATGCGGACAAACCGCAGGTACTTTACCGGAGCCCTGATCAACGTGTCCGACATCATCCTACCGGTCTCACAGCAGCGGATGCTCGCGGAGATCAAACCTCACCTGAACCTCCCGGCCCAGAGACGACTGGCCCGCTTTCAGATAGACGAGACAGCAAGCAGAGAGACCGGCGAAATGGTCGAAGCCGGAGATTCCAGAAGCACATCGGCGCGTACCGCGATACGTCTCGCCTTCGGTGTGCTCAGGTGGCTCTGGGCAACGACTCTCACGCTTTTCTTCGTGATGACCGGCTCGATGCTCGGCCTCTTCGGTGCGATAGTGGGGTGGAGCGGACTCAGAGCGCTGTTCGGCCTGGGTTCCGGTCAGGGTGAATGGTGGCACGCGCCCGTCGGGCTGGCGATGATGGTTTTTGGCTTATTGCTGATCTTCCGGTGGATGGACCCCGTAGTTCGTAAGCTCTCCGGTCGTGAGCCGGTCTAGTTCCCGCCTTACTGGCAGCGACCGCCGCCTAGCCGGTTGCGGGGCTCCCTACTCCGAGGACACACGCGCCTGGCGAAAGGATCGAGTTTCTCTGCGCACAACCAGTTTTCTTAGGCTCGCGCGGTTGCGTTGACCGGGCCGGTCAGGCGTCTTTCGAAGGGCTTTGTCAAAGCGGTGGAGACCTGTACAACTGTGCACTCCGCGACCGGGCGGACGAGGATGCCGTCGGTTGTCGTAGGGTCTCGTCGTCTCCGCGAACGCATTCTATTGGGATCTCTGTGAAAGGTTCGCGCCGGTAACAGAAATTCCTGCCAGGCTCTTGTCGGCCTCTTAAGATCGAATTGTAGGCTTATGAGATTGGGGCAAACGGCCCTTCGGACCAGGAGGTAGGGCGTGAGCAGGGCTGGTGGTGCGATGAGAGGGTTGACGTGGACCGGGATATTGCTGATCTTGATCGTCGGGGCGATTCACGCGATAGAGAGCCCGGATTACTTTAGTGAAGCCACCTATTTAGGGTGGTTGTTCGTCGCCAACGCCGTCGGCGCCGTGGTCGCGGCATTTGGGATCTACCGGGGAGAAGCCTGGGGCTGGGGCCTCGGTTTCTTGATCTCCGCCGGCGCTTTTATCGCGTACATCGTGAGCCGCACCGTCGGGCTGCCGGGCGCCCCGGGTCTGGCCCAGGAGAGCCTCTTCGAGACGGCGGGCCTGATCTCCCTGATAATAGAAGCGCTTTTCGTCATCGCCTTTGTAGCCTGGACTTCCCGGCGGGTGACGAAGGCCTGAGCAAAGGCTGCGGGGTGTGGTGGTGCCGCGGCGTTAGAGGTGAACCAGCCTCTCGCGTCTGCCGGCCCGGCGGCCGATTTATAGTTCCGGATCTCTCCGCGAGTACTGCTCGTCAGTGACGGGCTCCAGCCAGTCGGTGCCGCCTTCTGTGCTGATAGCCGGGCTGACGGCGAGATGGACCATGGAGTTGCCGGGAGCCGCGCCGTGCCAGTGCTTTTCACCGGGGGCGAAGTGGACAACGTCGCCGGGCCGGACCTCGACCGCCGGGCCATCCTCTCTACCAACGCGTCCGTTGCCGGTTATGATGTAGAGGATCTGACCCTCAGGGTGGGTGTGCCAGTTGGTGCGCGCCTCCGGTCCGAAGGACACACGGAAGAAACCGGCCCCCGGCCGCGGCAGGAGGTAGACTCCATCCACACTTCCCCGGTGAACCACTCCTCCGGCCCGCGCCGGTTCTCCATCTCTCCGGACGGAATTACCCTCATGGTTTCCTCCCAAGTAGATCTGACGTAACCTTCACATCCCGCGACGGGCGCCTTTACGCGACGCTACGCGAGACGGTGTTCGAAGATGCGGCGCAGGCAGGGGTTTTTCTCGTCTCCATCGGTAGTACCGTCGACCCCGAGTCTCGCCTCGCGTCCCGCCAGCTCGACGGTAGAGACGTGGTTGTCGAACCAGGGCTTCTCGTGCGTCAGGCGCCAGCTCACGGATGGGTCCTTCACGCCGGCCAGCCGGGAGAGCACCTTGCCGATAACCTCTCCGGGCTTGGTCCAGCCGGAGCCCAACCCGATACGCTCCGGACGCCCGAGCTGGTTGCGCAGCGGCGAGCAAACCGCCTGGTAGACGGCGCTCCGCGCGCGGGAGCCGTTCCCGAACTCCGCTTTTGCCAGGTAGCCGTGGTGGACATCGCCCGAGAGTAAAACGATAGAGGCCGGAGGATGGCCGCCCGAATGCTCACCGGTGGCGATAGCTTCCAGCAGGTTCGTAAGGGCGTCAAAAGACTCGTGGAAGGCGCTCCAGTGTTCGAGGTCCGCCGCCTGACGGAGTTTCTCCCCGAGGCGCGCCGCCGACTTGCCCCAGGCCCCATCACAGACAGCCTCGTTCCAGGCCTCGAAGTGGTGCAGTCCTGGAGGCATCAGGAACGGGAGCGAGGTTCCGAGGAGGAGATGGTCGAAGTCTCCGGCGGCTTTCTCCTCGATCCAGCGCCACTCCTTGTCGTCCACCATAAGGCGGCGGCCGTTTTTCAGGACCCGTCCGGCCCGCGAGTCCACGACGATGAGGCGCGTCCTGCCGAAGTCCCGGTGGAAGCTCCAGCGCGTACCGGAAGTCTCCCGGTCGGCTTTGTAGGCGAACTCCCGCAGTGCCTGGCTCGCGTCCTCCGACTCGCGCACGCGACGGTACATCTCGTCTTCTTCCAGTTCCTCGGGTGAGAGGTTGCCGAGGTGCTGGTAGATCCAGTAAGACATGAACCCACCGACTATGCGCTCCTGCCACCAGGGTTTCTTGCGCATCATCTCGACCCAGTCTCTTGAGATGTTCCAGTCGTCGTTCACATCGTGGTCGTCGAAGATCATGGCGGTAGGCAAGGTCGAGAGGAGCCAACGGATCGTGGGGTCTTGCCAGGCGTCCTTGTAGAGGTGAGTGTACTCCTCGAAGTCCGCTACCTGATCCATCGGCGGCCCGCCTTCTTTGCGCCTGGAGTCTATGAACTCCCGCGTCCCGGGAGAAACCTCGTCGGCGTAGATCTGGTCCCCCAGCATCAACAGCGCATTGGGCCATTTTTCGGTGTCTTCCCGGCGCATCTTGCGGGCGAGCGCGTAGAGGGCGTCCGGGCCGTGTCCGTTCTCGTCTTCATCCGCGGACAGCGTATACGGTGGCGTGTTCGGGAGCGCCACCCGGCAGGACCCGAAGGCGAGCCTGAAGACCTTTTCTGGTTCGAAGGTCCTGATCACCGGCGGAGGGAACTGCCGCGCCGCCTCCTGCTCCGGCCAGATTTTCTCGCCGTCTAGCGTGACCTCGTACTCGTAGGTCCCGCCGGGCGCGAGCCCTTCCACGCGGACGAGGGCGTAGTGGTGGCCGTAGACGTGAAAAGTCTCCGAACCGTGCGTCTCCCCGTCCACCCGCACCTCGACCTTACAGGCGGCGTCCGTCTCGACCCAGAGGGTGGCGTCGGTCTGCCCGGTATAGCGGAGCAGGGGACCGAGAATAAGCTTTCGTTCCATCAGCGGATTATCCTCCAAACCTGCTACAGGGTCCAATTAAAAGTATTACAGTGGGCCAGCTTTTCAGTCTGTCAGCACGAACAAGGCGCTGGTAGTGTGTGGCTTGCTCTCTCATAAGCACCTGGCGGAGTGAGAGAAAGTATTCGCGCTTCGTGGAGTACGCTGCTCCCTCCCACACTAACGATGGCGTCTGACCACCGCGTGAACTCCGCTGCTAAAGCTAGTTGTGAGGTCCCGTGTGTGGCATGCTTGTGTTTCCACGGCAAAGGATCGAGAGGATTGAAGTATGAGCGAGGCAGTAAACGAGGGACGCGCATTGGAGGGCCGGACGGCGCTAGTCACGGGGGCCAGCAGCGGGTTGGGGAGAGCCGCTGCGATCACCCTCGCCCGAGCCGGCGCGGACGTGGCGCTGGTGGCAAGAAGTGCGAAGGAACTCCAAAGTGCCAAGGAGGAGATCTCGAAAACCGGCCGCCGAGCATTGACCTTGCCCACGGATCTGGCAAAAGAGGACGAGACGGCGGCGAGCGTCGAGCAGACCATCGAGGCTCTGGGGCGCATAGACGTGCTGGTCAACGCCGCCGGCACCGACGCGCCCGGTACGGTGGAGAATCTGGATGTGGAGGGCTGGGACCGTACCCTCGACGTAAACCTAAGGGCGCCGTTCTTGCTGTCCAAGGCCGCCTTCCCGCACATGCGCGAGGCGGGGGGCGGCACGATCGTCAATATCTCCTCGGTGGCGGGCAAGAAGGGGTGGGCCAACGCCTCTGCCTACTGCGCTTCCAAGTTCGGCCTTACAGGCTTCACCGAGGCATTGGCCGATGAAGGGAAGGAGCACGGCATCCGGGCGATCATACTTTATCCTGGCGCGATGGCTACCAACTGGGGCGTCTTCTCTCCCGAGGAGCGCCAGCAGAGCGAGCCGAAAGAGGCCCCGCCGACGCAGGTGCTTGCGCCAGAGCGGGTCGCGGAGTTTATCGCCTGGTTTGCCGCTTCTCCACCCGAGTTTGTGCTGACGGAAGGGATCATAGTTCCCATTGAGGAAGGATTGCCTTAACGGACTTCGCCGTCATCAAGCAGAAGCCGGGTCTACTGTCGCTCACCGCGGTTGGTAGTAGTGGAGATCTCGTGGTTGACAGGTAAGGTTGCTTCCGTGTGCGGAGCCCAGGCCAAAAGGAGAGCTGCTCATCTGGCCCACCCGCTTCCGACTGGATCCCAGGAGCGGCGGAATCTGCATACTGAACGGTAGGACGAGGTGAGGATAGGCGGCGGAGAGCTTTACGACCCATCATCCGGCCTCATCGACGAGGCTCTGGCTTGGGAACGCAACGTCCCCAAAGAGTGCCGCCGGGGAAATTACTGGAGCGTAGACGAATGGGGTGCTATTCGACGGGGCGGATAAGCTGACCGGCTGAAATGCTTTTAGTTGCGGGGTCTGCGCTGGAGGGCGGACCGGATGCGGCGCGCCTCTTCGTAGTCGCGGACGGCGTCCCAGAGCTTCCCTTCGGGCACGGTATTGTGCCAGCGGTCCGCCCGGTAGCCGTAGCGCTGTTTGAGTTCTCGAACCGAGTCGCTCGTATACCGCAGGGCGTAGATCAAACGCCGCGTCTCGTCGGCCCGGCGCGGCAGGAGCCCGGTCTGACTCTCGACCCACCAGGAGATCTCCGGCATCGGTTCTCCGGATTGCAGGATGAGGTTCGTCTCCCACTCGACCCGCAGCGTGTTTATCTCGAACGTGCGCGGCAGCGCCCCGAGCGGCCCCGTGGCGAAAGAATCTTCCTTGCTGAACCCGAAGGATCGTCCGAATCTCTCCCTGAGCTTTCCTTCCTCGAGACGTTCGTAGCGGGAGCGGAGCGCGAGTAGCTGCTCGTCGGAGTACGCCCGCAGGCCGCCCACGGTCGGGCGCTTCGGGTCCAACCCGCCCCGCCGGAGCATCGCCGCGAACGCCCCGTACGAACGGAGGCTCCTCACGAGCCACACCAGATAACCGCCAAGCGCCAGCGCGAAGCTCGAAGCCAGCGTCAGGTAGAAGGCCAAATGAGGAACGGCGACGCCACCGCCCTTTATGGTGTGCTCGCCGAAGACGTTGTAGAAGAGCACGACCGCCGTCGTTATCGTTATGAAGGAAGTGAAACCGACCAGCATGAAAGCCCCGAGACGCCGGAGCGGCGGGGAGCAAGCCTCCGCGAGACCCTCCCAGGCTACACGCTCCTCCTCGACGCTGAACGCTGCTGTCTCTAGCTTCTCCACGACCCGTTCAGTATAACCGCAACCGCCGGGCTCCGGATGGGTTTGCTATCACCGAAAAGGCGCCCTCCGGACGTTCTCCACAGCCCGCGAGCGGGCGGCGCAGACGCTAGGGGGCGGGTTCCAGGCTGACCTTCAGGCCCTCGTCCCGGAGACGCTCCTGATAGAGTTCGGCGAGCTCCTTGTGGCAACTCTTCACGACCGCCCGCCCCTTGGTGTGGGCTTCCCACATGATCCGCATGGCGCGTTTTATGGTCATGCCGGGGATCACCTTTTTCAGTACCACTACCACGTGCGGCATCGAGTTGTCCCAGTCGTTGTGCAGGATGATGTTCCAGGGCGGCTCCGGCCTCGCCCGACTCTGCTGTCGCTGTGACCGTTTGATCTCCGTGCTCGCCATCGCAAGTGTATTCTGTCACTTCCGTGGGGGTTGGCAAATTACTAGAGAGGATTATCCTTCGTCGTTCCCGCCTCTCAGGCGACCAGTGTGTGCTTCTCGGTCAGGTTCTCGCGCAGCTTCGCGAGCGTCCCGCTCAGGATCTGGGAAATCCTGCCCTCCGAAAGTTCTATCGCCTTGCCGATCTCCTTGAGGGTCAGACCCTCGTAGAAGTAGAGGGTAATAACCAGCCGTTCGCGCTCCTTGAGCTCGCCTATAGCTTCGGCGAGGTTCTCTCGAAGGTCGCGGGTACTGGCCTCCGACTGTGGGTCGATCGCCCAGGCATCGGCGATCAAAGCCTGAAACTCCGACCCGACCCGGCTCTCCCCACCGAGCTTCGCCTCTAGCGAGGAGACCTGGGAGCGTGCGTACTGGCCCAGGAACCTCCGGTACTCGTTTATGGTCATGCTCACTTCGAAGGCCACCTCTTCCTCCGAAGGTGTACGGCCGAACGTCTGCGAGAGCCGGGCCTTCGCCTTCTCGACCTCCTGCGCACGCATCCGCGTGCGCCGGGGGACCCAGTCCTGGCTCCGGTACTCGTCCAGGATGGACCACCTTATCCGCGAGATGGCGTAGGACTCGAACTTCGCCCCGCGATCAGAGTCGAAAGTCTCGACCGCTTTGATCAGGCCGATCACACCCCACGACAACACGTCCTCGTGCTCCACCACGCCACGCATCCTCGAAGGCAACAGCCCCGCCACGTACTTGACCAGCGGTGAGTAGTTCACGACCACCCTGTCGCGGAGCCTGACCGTCTTCCTCCTCGCCTCGTAGTGCTCCCAGCTACCCTCGGCGTACTCCTCCATCTCGGCCCGCGTCTCCAGGTACAGGCGCCAGAGCCTCCCGAGGGAATGGTCGTTCCTTTTTTGAACCCTCTGCTGCAAATACCCCTCCGGGGACAGATGCCGAACCGCCGTCCCTGACCGTCGCCACCAGGAGCGCCAACCTATCGCCCCGGGCGTGACAACTTATCTTACCGTTTTCTTACCATCTTCGTACTTATGCTACTACGTTGCCTGGATAACAATGGATCAGAGCTTACGCCCTTTATTTCGACTAATTCCAATTATTTTTCATCACGTGTTTTCTGTCACTATAGTTCGATGTCGGTAAAGAAAAGGCGCTCCCGGAGGGAGCGCCTAAAGGAACACTTTGCGCCTTAGTTACAGGCGGTTGTGCTCGGATTCCGATTGTTATCAGAAGCGTAGTAAGTATCAGTGTTGGACTTCGAATTTACGGCTTTCAGACAAAATCCTCCTGCCGTCGCGTTTGGCGTTTCAACAGAAACAGTTACGTTGCTAGACGCACGAAAGCCCTGGTTTTTGAGCTGGGGGTCTACGTTGGCAGCGTAGTTCCCGTTTGAAGTATAGTATGCCTCGTTGAACGTTATAGCCTGGCTCAAGTCACTCTGAGTAGCTGAGTTATAAGCTTTGCTACGCTGGTTGAGGAACGTCGGGATGGCGATGGCGGCCAGGATGCCGATGATGATCACCACGACCAGAAGCTCGATCAGGGTGAAGCCTCGCTCGTCCCTCTTCACCTCTTGTATGTAACGCAGTCTCTTTCCGAACCAATGAAGCATGAGTTTCTCCTATCCTTGTGGTTTTCAAGCTTCAATATTGTTAAGCCCGTTTTTTCGACTTCTAGACACTTTCGCGAGAAATTTCTCGCGAAACTTCTAAAAATCCTGTAGCCGTGGCGCGCGAGACATGAAGATCCGGTCCCTAGGAAGGGGCAAACGAACGGCGGCCCTGGACTGGCCTTGGCCCCGGCGGAGAAGAAAGCCGCGGCCTGTTAGGACCGCGACCATAACGGAATAAAGGCCCCGGCTGGTTAGCTCCCGGTGTGGGGCGAGAAAAACGACGATCGGGCCGATTCCGTTGCGGGTGTTATCGGCACGGGCCTGTAATAACTTTAACGGCTGTTCTGGAACGGTTTCTCCCGCACCCGAAACTATCCCTGCTACGCCCTGCCGTCTCCGTCGGGCGCGGGCCGGTTGTCCATCCCGTGGCGGATAAAGGAGAGCATGCTCTCGAAGATGTCCTCGGGGGGCGTCTCATCATTCCAGAGCACCCAGCGCATCCCCAGGAAGTCCGAGATGCCCATCAGGCAGTAGGCCAGGCACTCCACGTCGAGGCGCCGGATCTCACCGCTCTCCATCGCCTGCGTGAGGCCCGTCTTGTAGCCTTCGGCAAGTTTCTGGTAGTACAAGCGGAAGAGGTCTTCGTCCACGAACTCCGCCTGGCGGACGATCTTGTAGAAATTCTGGTGCTGATGAGTGAAGGTGAAAAAGGTGCTGAAGCCCACCCGCTCTCCCGGCTCCACCCCGAGACCCGCCAGTACTCCGGCGACCCGTCGAGCCCTGGAGTAAAGCTCTCCGTAGGAAAGCCAGCGCTTCTTCCAGAGCACCGCCGGAAGGTCCGGATGGTAGAGGGCCCGGCACCCTACCTAGTTGGTCAGTGTCTAGCTCCATCCAACCCTGCTGGTTGACGTGTCTCTGAACCATATTCTTCCCTTCAGATGCCAATTAATACTACCGGCAGACTTCGGGTGCAACAAGACGCCTGGTTTGTGTGTAGGATGTTTTGCCGTGACGATGAGAGACCACAGAGCCGGACGGCAGGACGGGCGTCGGCCCGAGCGGGAGGCCGGCTCTGTGACCCAGCCGGAGACCGATCGGGAGACCGGTAGGCGGACGGGACATCAGGTCGGGCGGCGGTTCAAGAGCAGGAAGCTACGCTGGAAGTACCGGTTCCGGCGTCTGGCGGCGCTGTTGGTGTTGCCGATCTTGCTGCTGTTCCTGTACATGTTCGTACCCTGGACGCAGCGGGTCGTGTTGCTCGGCAGCGACCAGCGGACCACCGAAACTTCGCGGTCGGATACGATCATGGTCGCCGCGGAGGGGGGTGCATCGGGCATGCTGTCGGTGCCGCGGGATTCGCGGGTTGAGATCCCCGGCCATGGGAAAAACAAGATCAACGCCGCCTATGCCTACGGCGGCCCCGACCTGACCGTAAAGACCCTCGAAGACTTCACCGGCATCTACATAAGCAACTACATCGTCATAAAGTTCCACGCGGTCGAGGACATAGTAAACGCCCTCGGCGGCATCACCATAGACGTGAAAGAGCCGATAGACCTGGGCATAGAGGGACGGGTCTTCAAGATAAAGCCCGGCAGGCAGGTCTTAAACGGGGGACAGGCCCTCGCCTACGTTCGTTTCCGGGGCGACCCGCAGGCGGACATCGGGCGCATCGGCCGCCAGCAACAGTTCCTGTCAGCTCTCCGGCAGCAGGCCCTCTCGCCTCGCAACTGGCTCCGGCTACCGGCGGTCATCCGCGCGGGCCTCAAGAACGTGGACACCAACATGAACCCGCTTGAGGTCGCCCGCTTCATGATGTGGATGGAGCTATCCGGCAAGAGCGAGGTCAAAACCTACCCCGGCACCGGGAAGTACATAGACGGTATCTCTTACTGGATACCAGACAAAAAAGCGGGCGAGAAGTTGCTCCAGGAGACCATAAAGTAGCGGATCTCAGATCTAGGCGGCTTGCTCTCTCGCCAGCTCGCTCTGGCGGGAGATGAGGCGGTTCAGCCAGGCCAGGTCGTTGCCGATATCGTCCAGTGTGCGCTCGGCGTTGACGTACCAGTTGAGGGCCTCGCGGTGGCGGCCCAGGCGGCGGTTTAGTTCCCCGACGAGGTAGGCGGTCACCGAAAGCTCGCGGCCGAAGAGACCATCCTCCTGTAGAGAGCGCATGAAGTGACGGACGGCCCGGAGCTGGAAGGTGCTTTCAAAGGGTTGCTCGCGCTCCTTGCGGCACACCCACGAGGCGCGCAGGCACAGATCTCCGAGGTCGTGCGCCCTGAGGCCCCGCTCCTTGCCGCAGACCACGGCGGCGTGAAAGGCTAGCCACGGCGGCGGGTTCTCCCGGAAGACCTTCAAGAGCCCGTCTTCCCGCAGACGCTCCTCAATATCCGAACGCTCGTCAAAGGTCAGGTCGAGGCCGTCGAACCCTTCTCCGGTGGCGAAAGAGCACGCCGGGCACATCGTTACGCCATGCTGGATGCGGCGTGAGCCGTCCGAGGCGCTTCCGGGGAACTTCGGGCAGAGGTCCGGCTCCCGGCCGACAGTCACGTAAGTCCCGGCCGATTGCGTCCGGAACACGTAGCTACAGATCGGACACCGAACATAAGACACTCTAGGCTTCCCCACGCACACCTCCCGCCTCTCGTGGAGATAAAAACCTTGCGTTCTTGAAGACCAAAGTAATGCCAAGTCTACCATAGCGTCCCCGGCCACCGGTATAATGATTCCCTGTGGGAGATCCGACCGAACAGCACAAGAAGAGCGAGGCCGAGGTCGCCCTGGACCTGATGCGGCTTGTCCTGGATCAGGCCGGGAGCCGCCGCCTCTCCCCGACCCGAACCCTCGCCCTCTACCACCTCTGCAAGGAAGCCGTGGCCTACTCTCCCGAGGGAACGGTCACCGCGGACTACCTCGAAGACGGCCTCAAAAAGCTCCTGCAGTAATATGGGTTGGCCGCCCGGGAAGGCCCTCTCAGCCTGCCCGGCGTCCTAGCTCATGCTCGGTCGCGGGTCTATCGAAACCGACGATCCACTTCCCTCCGATCTTGATTACCGGCACCCCCGTCTGCCCGGTCTTTCTCTGTATGTCGCGGGCCGCGCCCTGATCCTTCTCCATGTTTACCTCCTTGAATGGAACGCTACTCTCTCTGAAGTACCGTTTTGCCCTCCTGCACCAGCCGCAAGACGGTGTGCTGAACAGCACTACTTTGGACATATCTACTCCTTAGCGCATATTTGCTTTGAGTGACTCCGCGAGCTGGTGGACGGGATCCAACCTCTCGGGGTTCCGGCAGTCCATGAACTCGACGAACTGCTCTTCGCTCTCGAAGTTCATCTTCGGGTTGCTGTTCTTCTCTTCGCCTAATGTGGAGCACGACCGCCCCTTGTAGTCGTGGCCTGGATAGACTTCGATGTCTTCCGGCAGGGCCCGGTAAGTATGGTAGAGCGTGTGAAACTGCTGCGTGGCGTTGCCGTTCAAGAGATCGGTTCGTCCACAGGAGCCTATGAGAAGAGCGTCGGCGGTGAGTAGGCGGCCCGGAAGCGCGACGCTCACCAAGTCTTTCGCGTGCCCCGGCGTGTAGAGAAACTTGAGCTTTAGCTCTCCCAGATGGAGCCGGTCGCCATCTTGTACCCGGATGTCAACCCCCTGAAAGGGGGCCTTCTCGTGCATCACGACTTTCGCAACGGTCTTTGACCTCAGCTCGCCCGCTCCGGAGATGTGGTCGGCGTGCGTGTGTGTGTCGATAATGTAGGCCGGCCTCAAGGAGTGTTCGAAGAGGAAGTCGAGCATCGGCTCGACCATCTCCATCTCCGGGTCGACCAGCGCGGCGAGCTTCGTCTCGGGGTCCGCCACCACATAACCCAGGCATCCTCGCGGCACCCGGAACTGCTCGAAGATGTAATCCGGGGATGCGTTTTTCGGCAAGGTTGCCGCTTTTTCTCTCTTGCTTCCTTCGGTCATGAACTTCTCCTTTCTATCCCTCGATAGTAGATAGTGTCTGTTCGATGCGCGTCCGTGTCTCCCCGGGCATCGCGTCCAGATCCTGGTTTGCGGTGAGCTCGCTCGTGGTACCTGGGTCGAGGGCTGCCACTACCGTGCCGCCGTATCCAGTCTTTTTCATGATAACCTCCCGTCTATTTACGATAACTTCATGAACATGCGCTCGAACTCATCCGTGGAATAGCCTGACTTGAGCGCGGTCTCCTCGTCACGCAGACAGACTTGGAGCTGGCTGGCGAGCAGCCTGAAGCCCACCCTATCGAGCGCCTTGGAAGCGGCGGAGAGCTGCTGCATCACCTCCCGGCATTCCCTTCCTTCCTCGATCATGCGGATGACACCCGACAATTGTCCCTGAACCTTCTTGAGCCGCGTGAGCGCCTCATCTACTACATTCTCTTCTTCGAACTTCATTCTCAATCTCTCCTGTCTCAAGGCTTTTCGTTCACACACGACTCCGCGTCTACATTAGACCCGCCACCGATCTCAACGCGGTATAGGCTGCCAGTATCGAAACCAGGGCGGCGAAGATGATGGCGAGCGTCCCCGGCTCGACCCTGCCCGCCACTCGGCTTCCGGCGACGGTCCCGAAGAGTGCGGCCAGCAGTAGCGGCGCGACGATTATCCAGGGAACGTCATCGGCCCCGATCCTTGGCACGAGGGCCGTGACGGAGTTGATCGCGATGACCACGAGCGAGGTCCCGACCGCTTCCTGCAACGAGAACCCGAGAGCGAGCACCAACGTCGGCACCACGACGAAGCCGCCGCCGACCCCGAAGAAACCGGTCACGAACCCTACGCCTGTTCCCGCCAGTACAACTTTGACCGCCAACGCGGCCCCGGACGAGGCCCGCTCCCGCTGTTCTGGCACACTAGACTCCTTCCGAATCCTCCAGAAGGTAGTCAGGGCCGCCGAGAACATGAGGGCCGAAAAAAGAAGCAGGAGCACGTTTGGATCGACGGAACGGCTCAGACCGGATCCTGCGAGTGAGCCGCCAAGGCCCGCGAGCCCGAAGACCACACCCTCCGCCAGACGCACGCGGTCGTTCCTCCAGTGGTTGATCGCACCCCAAGCCGCCACGGGTCCGACGACGAGCAAGGAAGAGGTGGTAGCCGCCGCCGGGGTCAGTCCCAACCCATAGACGAGCAACGGAACCGTCAGGATCGCACCGCCGCCACCGAGCGCGCCCAGGGACAGGCCGATCAGGAACCCGAAAGGCGAAGCGATCGCGGCACTCAAGAGATGCGGCCCCTCCCACCACTCTCGCGGACTACCGGAAGACCAGACTTGGCCCAGGCCTTCATGCCCCCATCGAGATTGTAGAGGCTGAACCCCGCACCCTCCAACGCCGATACGACCTGGCTGGATCTCGCACCACTCCGGCAGACCACCACCACACTCCTATCCCGCGGTACTTCATCTGTCCGGGACTCCAGCTCCGTCATCGGCACGTGTATAGCCTCCGGAGCGTGCCCGGCCTCCCATTCCTCATCCTCCCGCACGTCTAGCAACGCACCTCCCGAATCCAAAGCCTTCAGAGCCTCCAACGGATCCAAACCAACCTCTCCTTCGCTAGCTGTATCTATATACCCTACCCAGTATAGTACTGCTAGACGGCATGGGGTCAAGAAACTTTGTTCTAAAGAGGTTCCATTCGGAGTGGGGCCTGCTTACCAGATCGGCGACGTAGTGAAGATCGCTGCCGTAAAGACGGTGTGCAACTATCCGGCGGTGCTTGCCTGCGACGTCCCGACGTTGTCACTGATGAGTGTGGGCAGCGAATTAGTATGTAAACCTTGTTAGACATAGGCGCTACGCACCTTACAGAAAGATCTGTATCAGTAGCTGCGCCGGCGTAACATAGTGTTACGGTGTTCTCTTACCTGGAGGTCCTCTAGAGATGACTGATGAACCTTCTGGGGTCGACGCTCGGATGATAGCTTACTACGGGGAGGGGGAGGAGCGAGACCGGCTGCTACAGAGCGGGTCGGGAAGGCTTGAGTATTTACGCACTAGAGAGTTGCTCGCCCGCTACCTGCCTGCTGCTCCTGCCACGTTGCTCGACGTCGGCGGAGGGGCAGGAGTGTACGCGTTGCCGTTGGCCGAGGAGGGATACTCCGTTCACCTCATTGACCCGGTGCCGCTGCACGTCGAGCAGGCTTGTGTGGCGTCGGCTGACCGGCCAGGGGCTTCTCTCGCGGACGCGCGGGTCGGTGACGCCCGGCGGCTCCCTTTCGGCGATCAGAGCGTGGACGCGGTGCTCCTGTTGGGACCTCTCTACCACCTGACGACCCGCGACGATCGGGTTCTAGCCCTCCAAGAAGCCT
>JBBPZT010000157.1:0-10232 GCA_038198625.1 Rubrobacterales bacterium | reverse complement strand
GAACAGGCCCGGCTTACCGACCGCCGCAAGCGCGGGGGTAGTGAAGAGTCCCGTGGAGAGCGTACCCCAGATACCGCCCATCCCGTGGGCTGCGATGGCCCCGAGCGGGTCATCCACGCCGATACTGTCTACGAAGACGAGTGTGGCGTACATGATGACCCCGGCGAGAAAGCCGATCACGACCGCCGCCCAGGGGGCGACGAACGCGCAGGCCGCGGTGATGGCGACCAGGGCAGCGATGGCGCCGTTGCCGCCCATGCCAACATCGACGTTGCGCCGGTAGACGTAGCTCATGAACATGGCCCCGAGGACGCCCGCTGCGGCGGCCAGGTTGGTCGTGAGGGCTACGTCGGCGACCTGAGTTGTAGCCGCCATCGTGGAGCCAGGGTTGAAGCCGAACCAGCCGACCCAGAGGATCAGGACGCCGAGCACCGCCAACGGCATGTTGTGTCCGGGAATTGTGATCGGGTTGCCCTCATCGTCGTATTTGCCGATGCGGGGGCCGAGGAGAAGGGTGCCGGCCAGGGCCGCCATCGCGCCCGAGAGGTGGACGACCGTCGAGCCAGCGAAATCCTGCATCCCGAGCTGGCCGAGCCAGCCGCCGCCCCAGATCCAGTGTCCCACTATCGGGTAGATCAAACCGGCGAAGACGACCGCGAAGATTACGTAAACGGCGAACTTGGTACGCTCCAGCATCGTGCCCCACACGATCGCCAGCGAGACCGCTGCGAACGCCACCTGGAAGAGGTATTTGGCCGAGAGCGGAACCTGGGTCCACGAGAGACCGGCGAAGACTTTGTCCGCGCTGCCGCCGCCCAGGTTCAAGAAGAAGCCGTGCAGCCCGATGACTGAGTTGAGCGGACCGCCGTCGGAGAAGGCGAACGCGAAGCCGACGGCCCAGAACAGGATGGCGGCGATAGCCAGGTTGACCAGGATCTTGGCAACCACGCTCCCGACGTTCTTCATCCGGGAGAAGCCGACCTCCAGCATCGCGAACCCTGCCTGCATGAAGATCACTAAAACCGCCGCGACGATCACCCATATGGTGTCCACTGCCAGCGATACGCTCGCCGCCGTGGGCTTGTCCTGCGCGAACGCCACAGCCGGCACCAACACCACCATCGCCAGCATCGCCGCGATCATCAGGCTCAATCGACGCAAAATTCATTCCTCCTACATGCGAAGTCCATAGTCTGTACAAGACTACCCAGCCATGTGGGAGAGGTCTTTAGCCGAATGTATAAAGATAAGCCGCTTTCGGGGGACGTTTATTGTTCTCTCTGTACAGAAACGGATGGATCCGGGTCTTTGCCGCGTCGGAGTTGGCCGATCCTGCAAGCGTGGGATCCGGTTAGCGGTCTCCGAAGTTGGATGGTTGCTCGGGGACGTGCCCGAGGAGTTGCATTGCTTTTATACCGAGGGTGAGACGCTCGCGGTCTTCGCTCTTGTCCACGTCGAGGCCGGTTAGCTCGCCGACGCGGTCGAGCCGGTAGCGAATGGTGTGGCGGTGGGCGAAGAGTTCGGAGGCTGTCCTGACGGTGCTGGCGTCGTTGCCGAGGTAGGTGGTAAGCGTCTGGACGAGTTCGGTGCCGTAGCGGGAGTCGTAGGCGACCACCGGCTCCAGCGTCTCCCTGTAGAAAAGCTCTAGCTCGGCGGGGTCTTCCTGGAGGACCCGGAAAAGGAGCTTGTAGGTGCCCGCCCTCTCGAAAGTCGAGACGGAGGACGGGCCGTGGATGCGGTGCCCGATCTCCAGCGCGACCTCCGCCTCGGAGTAGGCGTCCGGGAGGGAAGAAGGTTTTCCTGTGTAGCGGCCGATCCCGACCGAGACCGTCAGGTCCGGCAGAAGGCCCTTGACGTAGCGTTGGATCCGCGCCGCAAGCTGTATCGCAAGATCCGGCAACTCGGCGGGGTTCTCTCCGGATGTTTCCGTCGAACTCCCTATAAAGAGTATGACGTTATCCGAGCGCGGGCCGAGCAGGAAGTTCGAGAAGACCTCGCGGGCCTGCAGGCGTGTGGCGTCCGCCAACCGGCGCTTCAATTCCTGGATAGCCGGTTCTCTTAGTTTGCGGCGGTTGAGGTAACGGGCGAAGTCGTCGATGTCCACGATCATCACCAGCGCCCCTGCGGAGAGGTCGGCGCCGAGGTATCTGGCGCGCTGCAACAGGAGCTCGACGGAGCCATAGTGGCCGCTCGTCAGGTCGTCGATGAAGTCTCCTCGGACACCGAGCTCCGTCTCCAGCCTGATGCGCTCTTTGCCGAGCGCCGTCTCCAGGACACGCCTGGCCCAATACAGGATCACCACGTCCTCCGGCCCCAGAGGCTTCTCACTAGCCTCGATCCAGAGGTACCCTGCCGGAATCCCGCTCCCAACGGGCGTCCAGAAGAACTCACCACTTGCCACCCGCCACCGCTCCACCGGAACGGAGAGGAAGCCGTCCGGCAGCCGGGCGTAGCGGTCGCGGCGCTCGCGGCGCATCTCGTCGGTCCCTAGACCTTTCGACGCCCGCAGCCCAAGCTCCTCCAATGACGACGCCAGCCCATCCGGGTTGTCCGGGTCTACCACCAACAGACGCCCAACCGGGTCCTCCACCACCACCGAGCGCCCGAGCAACCCGGAGATCTGGGCTGCCAATCTTTCCACCGAGTCCTCGCCGCCCGCGCTCTCCACGAGCGCCCGTCCGACGGCGTGGGAACGTAGCAGCAACCCTTCGCTACCCCCCGAAAAGATAGAAAGCAGCCTCCTGAGCGGCACCGTCGGAGAGACTAGAAAAAGCCCGAGCCCCAACTCACGCGCAAGCTCCACGGACCCGGGGGGAGCATCCTCCACCCGTAGCACGAGCCCCGGCGAACCAGCCGTGAGCAAGGTTTTGAGAAACTTGCCATCCGGCGCTTCCCGGCCGCTGACGGCTACCTCGTCGTGCGCCAGCCACCCCTCGGCCGTCTCTTCCAACGCCAGCCCCAGGACCACGCGCTCCCCGTCACCCTCTACCAGGCATCGAGCGCCGAACTCCTCGACCAGCGTCCTTGTGAACTCTTCCAAGGTCAACGGGATGATCCGCGGAGATGTCTTTGGATAATAGGCACAATGTCTTACAATATATACGAACGCGTCCAAGCGTGAAACCAGAGACAAAACCGTAGCGTACGGGGGCTAAAATCCGGTATAGGGAATCATGCTCTTTGGCCTCCGGATCAGAGGCCGTATACTTGTCTGGATCAGGATGTACGGAAGGGGAGCGAGATCGCCGAGAGCTATATAGCCGTCCATGGGGCGCGGGAACACAACCTCAAGAACGTAACTGTTTCTCTGCCGCGTGACGAGTTGGTAGTCGTCACCGGACTCTCGGGTAGCGGCAAGTCCTCGCTCGCCTTCGACACCATCTACGCTGAGGGCCAGCGCCGCTACGTCGAGAGCCTCTCCGCCTATGCCCGCCAGTTCCTCGGCCAGATGGACAAGCCGGATGTAGACCACATAGACGGCCTCTCGCCCGCCGTCTCCATCGACCAGAAGACAACCTCAAACAATCCCCGCTCGACCGTTGCTACGGTTACGGAGATCTACGATTATCTCCGCCTGCTCTACGCCCGCGCCGGACGCCCGCACTGCCACGTTTGTGGTTTCCCCGTGGCCTCTTCGACGCCGCAGCAGATGGTCGAGAAGGTGTTGGAGATGCCGGAAAAGACACGTTTTATGGTGATGGCTCCGGTCGTCCGTGGGCGCAAGGGAGAGTACGGGAAGTTCTTCAAGGACCTCGCCGAAGACGGTTACGCCCGCGTCCGGGTGGACGGGGAGCTTCACGAATTGCCGGTGGACCTCGGACTGGACAAAAAATACAAGCACGATATCGAGGTCGTGGTCGATCGGTTGGTGATCCGGGAAGGCATAGAGCGCCGCCTGACGGACTCCATCGAGACGGCGTTGAGGCTTGCCGATGGGATTATGCTCGTCGAAACTGTAGAGAAGGAGGGACCGGGGGAGTCGATGCTCTTCTCGGAGAACTTTACCTGCACCAACTGCGGTGCTTCCATCGCCGAGATACAGCCCCGGACGTTCTCGTTCAACAGCCCGCATGGCGCCTGCGACCGCTGTGACGGGCTAGGGAGCCGGCTGGAGATCGACCCGGATCTCGTGGTCCCGAACGGTGACCTGAGCATAGATGAAGGGGCGCTCGTGCCGTGGGCCAACTCCTCCAGCGAGTACTACGCGAGCATCCTGTCCGGGCTCTCTGAGAAGTTCGGGGTGAAGATGGACGTGCCCTGGCGGGACCTGCCGGAAGAGCACAAGAAGCTGGTCCTCCACGGGAGCGAGGACGGACGCATTTACGTCTCCTACAAGAACCGCTACGGTCGGAGGCGACAGTACATGACCCGCTTCGACGGCGTGGTAGGCAACCTCCAGAGGCGCTACGTCGAGACCGACTCCGAGTACCGGCGCGAAAAGATCGAAGAGTTCATGAGCCACGTTCCCTGCCCGAAGTGCGGTGGCGCGCGGCTCAGGCCCGAGGCGCTGGCGGTGACGGTTGGGCAAAAGAATATCTCGGAGTTCGCGAGGATGAGCGTCACCGACGCCCAGAACTTCTTCGAGGGCGTGGAGTTCACTCCCAGGGAGTGGATCATCGCCGAACGCGTCGTAAAGGAGATCCGGGAGCGCCTGGGCTTCCTCGTGGACGTCGGCCTCGGATATCTGACCCTGAGCCGCTCGGCGGGCACGCTCTCCGGCGGCGAGGCGCAGAGGATACGCCTCGCCTCGCAGGTCGGTAGCGGGCTGGTCGGGGTCCTCTACGTACTGGACGAACCCTCCATCGGTCTCCATCAGCGGGACAACCGGCGGCTGCTCGCCACTCTGACGAAGCTCCGGGACCTCGGGAACACGCTGGTTGTCGTGGAGCACGATGAGGAGACGATCCGGGCGGCTGACTACGTGGTGGATGTCGGGCCGGGCGCCGGGGTGCACGGCGGCGAGATCGTGGCCGCCGGGAGCGTCGCGGATATAGAGGCGGAGGAGCGCTCGGTTACGGGGGAGTTCCTGTCCGGGCGGCGGCGGATAGAACCACCCGAAGGCCGCCGGGAACCTTCCGGCGCGGTCTCGGTTCTCGGGGCGAGCGAGCACAACCTGAAGGGTATAGACGCCGAGTTCCCACTCGGGATCTTTACCTGCGTTACGGGCGTCTCTGGCTCTGGAAAGAGCACGCTGGTCAACGAGATTCTCTACAAGGCGCTCGCCAACGCCGTCAGCCGCGGTAAGAACCGACCGGGTCGTCACGAAGGCATCAAAGGTGTCGAGGGCGTGGACAAGGTCATAGATATCGACCAGAGCCCCATCGGCCGGACGCCCCGCTCCAACCCCGCAACCTACACAAAAGTCTTCGACCACATAAGACAACTCTTCGCGGCGACGCCGGAGGCGAAGATAAGGGGATACAAGCCGGGTCGCTTCTCTTTCAACGTGAAGGGCGGGCGCTGCGAGGCGTGCCGGGGTGACGGCCAGATCCGGATAGAGATGCACTTCCTGCCGGATGTCTACGTCCCGTGCGAGGTCTGCAAGGGTCGTCGCTACAACAACGAGACCCTGCGCGTCACTTACAAGGGCAAGTCCATCTCCGACGTGTTGGAGATGACTATCGACGAGGCCTGCGGGTTCTTCGAGCCCGTCCCGGCCATCTCCCGCCGGATGGAGACTTTACGCGACGTGGGCCTCGGCTACGTCCGGCTAGGGCAGCCCGCAACGACGCTCTCAGGCGGCGAGGCCCAGCGGGTCAAGCTGGCGAGCGAGTTGGGGAAGAGGGCCACCGGCAAGACCGTATATATACTGGACGAGCCGACGACGGGGCTTCACTTCGCCGACGTTGAGCGGCTGCTGGAGATACTGCACCGGCTCGTGGATACGGGAAATACGGTCATCGTCATCGAGCACAACCTCGACGTGATCCGCTCCTCCGACCACGTGATAGACCTCGGCCCAGAGGGCGGGGATGGAGGCGGCGAGATCGTCGCAACCGGCACCCCCGAAGATATAGCCCGCGCCGAAGCCTCCCACACCGGCAGCTTCCTGCGCGACCTTCTACCCGAGGTGGCCGCTGCTAGCTAGACCAGGCTGCTCCTAGTCCTTCAGCAATTTCCGGACGAGTAGTGAGGCGAGGATGGTCGCGCTTGCGGTCGTCGCTCCTTTCAGGATCGCTTCCAAGGCGTCGTCCTTGATCCCACGCTCGTCTGGTATGTCTATAAACCGGTTCACTATCAGCTGGCTGAGGACGTAAGAGATCCCCGCCGCCCCGAAAGTGATCAGCCGCTGCTTCGTAGCCTCGTTCATATACACGCCTCCTCTTTGTTTGATCCTCGTAGCTGTTATCTATACCTTTCAGACCGGATCTTCTCAAACTTCAAACTGTTTTTCCTCTTTTTCTACCCACCTCAGACAATCCGTAAAGCTTCTCGCTTACTCCGCACTCGAAGTCGTACGAATTGAAATTTCTCCTCGTGGACTGTGAAGAGCGACACAGTACACAAAAGTACAGTGAAAGTACAGTAAAATCGAAAACATAGAAGTCAACAAGAGTAGGAAATTGGTTGAGGTGAGCGAAGGGAACGAATTTTCCGCTGGCAAGAAAGGATTGCTGGAAGTCGATGAGGTGGCCGGGTACTTGGGTGTAACGCCGGTCACGGTGTATCGCTGGTGCCGCGACGGGAGCTTGCCTTGTTTGAAGGTCGGTCGGTCCTGGCGGATACGGCGTCAGGCGCTGGCTGACTTTTTGAGGGGTGGGGAGCGTCCGGTTACGCTTACCGGGCGCTTGCGGGCGTTTTTGGAGGTGCCGGACAGTGTGATCGGGGTGGCCCAGACGCCGGAGTTGCTGCATAGGCTCGACGCCGCTTTTTTCCGGGTGGGGGAGGCAAGCGGGGCGCTTTTGGTGAAGTTCCACGGCGGTGAGCCGCAAGTACCGGGAGATGAGCTGCTGGCCGAGCTGGAGCGGAACGGCCTGGAAGCCTCGCGCCTGGAGGAAGAGGGGCGTCTGCGCCTTAGTGCCGAGCGCGGACCTACGGAGGAGCGGAATGAAGCCCTCGAAAAGCTGTTGGAGGAGGAGTTGGATCCGGGCCAGGCCATCTGGGTTAGCTTCAACTGGGCCGAGAACATAAAGCTCGAAGCGGCGCTGCGGCAACAGAATGCTTTGAGGAAATTCGTGAACGACAAGAGGTTGGTGGTGAAAACGGCGGTGATGGAGGAAGTATTCGGAGATTGGCCTCTGGACATTCGTCGGGAGGCACAAGAAACACACTCGGGCATGGTCTGGCTCTCCAACGCCGGTCTGGCTCTCAGCCGAATAACATCCCTACCATCGGAATAGCCAAGCGCGAACAATTCGGAAAGGAGAAGCTTGAGGGCGGAGATACCGGGAGACAGTGGCCGGGACACGGTGGAATGGCTAGACGACCTGATCGAAAACGCCAGCCGGCGGGGCCGCGGCAAGCTGAAATGGCTGCTGGACTCCGTGCGCTCGGAGATTGTCCTGGAGAGGGATCTGGCTGAAGAGAATGAGTCTAGAAGAAAGACAGGGGGGAAATAGCACGTCGCGGGCCTGGTTTGAGGTCTGGCGACCAGGGTAGTCTAAGGCCATGAGAGTAATAGTAGTTGGGGCCACGGGGAATGTCGGAACGAGCGTACTCCGGGCGCTCGCGCAGGAGGATCAGGTCGAGTCCGTACTCGGGCTGGCCCGCCGGACACCGAGCCTTACGGTTCCGAAGGTGGAATGGGCCTCGGCGGACATCACCTCTGAAGACCTCGTACCGCACTTCGAGGGAGCAGACGCGGTGGTGCTCTGCGCCTGGCTTATACAGCCCTCGCGCGACCTGAACAAGCTGTGGATGGTCAACGTCGAGGGCAGCACGCGTGTGATGCGAGCGGTAAAGGAAGCTGGGGTTCCGGCGCTCCTGTACGCCTCTTCGGTCGGGACCTACTCGCCGGGGCCGAAGGATCGGGCCGTGGACGAGAGTTGGCCGACGGGCGGTATCGCAACCTCCTACTACGCCAGGCAAAAGGCGGAGGTCGAGCGGAGACTGGACCGTTTTGAGGTTGAGTCGCCGGGAGTGCGGGTGGTCAGGATGCGTCCAGGGTTGGTCTTCAAGAAAGAGGCTTCTCAGGGCATCCGGCGGCTGTTCGCAGGACCTTTCTTGCCGGGCGTGCTTGCGCGTCCGAGCCTCATAAACCTCGTGCCGGAGATAGAGAACCTCCGTTCGCAGGTGGTCCATTCCTACGACGTGGGGGAGGCTTTCCGATTGGCGGTTACGCGGGACGTGCGTGGCGCGTTCAACCTGGCCGCAGAGCCTGTGTTGGATGCGCGGGAGATCGGGCGGATACTCAATGCGCGTCCGTTCCCGTTCTCTGCGAGGGCTGTCCGGGTGGGGGCTGATCTGGCGTGGAGGCTCAGGTTGCAGCCGGTGTCGCCGGATTGGCTCGACCTCTCGCTAGGCGTCCCGATCATGGACACGAGCCGCGCCCGCGAGGAGCTTGGCTGGACACCCGAGTACAGCGCCGGAGACGCCCTTTTGAGTATCTTGGACGGGCTCGCGCACAACACCGGTCTCGACACGCCCGTGCTTTCGCCGGAGACGGGCGGGCCGTTCAGGATCCGGGAGATAATGACCGGGGTCGGAAGGAGGGAGCCGTGAAAGCGGTCGTTTGGCACGGCAAGGAAGACGTTCGGGTGGACAACGTGCCGGACCCAACCATCCGGGAGCCGACGGACGCGATAATAAAGGTAACGTCCACGGCTATCTGCGGCTCGGATCTCCATCTCTACGGCAAACTCGGTCCCCTGATGCGCGAGGGTGACATCATCGGACACGAGCCGATGGGGATAGTCGAGGAAGTCGGCCGGGACGTGGAGCACATCTCGTCCGGAGATCGGGTCGTGGTGCCGTTTAACGTCTCTTGCGGACATTGCTACTTCTGCGAGGAGCAACTCTACTCTCAGTGTGAGACGACGCGCGACCGGGGCAAGCTCGCCCAGGGTGTGAACCTGCTGGGACGCGGTAGGGGAGCGAGCCTGTTCGGGTATACGCACGTCTACGGCGCGGTTCCAGGCGGACAGGCCGAATATCTGAGGGTTCCACAGGCTCACTTCGGCCCGATCAAGATACCAGAAGAAGCCGCCGACGCCCCCGACGAACGCTTTCTCTACCTCTCGGACGTGCTGCCGACCGCCTGGCAGGCCATCGCCTATGCCGACGTACCCGAGGGTGGAACGGTTGGGGTGTGGGGCCTCGGTCCCATCGGGCAGATGTGCGCCCGCATCGCACTCAATCAGGGCGCGGGACGCGTGATCGGCATAGACAACGTCCCCGAACGTCTCTCGCTAGCCGCGAAGTACGGTGTCGAGACCATAGACTTTTCAGCAGTGGGCAATGTGAGGGACGTAATCTTGGACTTGACGGATGGTCGCGGGGTAGACGCCGGGATCGACGCAGTGGGCATGGAGGCCGGTGGATCGTTGGTCGGTTCGATCCTCCAGGCTACGAAGGTTCAGCTCGACCGGGCCACCGCTTTGCGTGAGTGCGCGTCGGCCATCCGGCGCGGCGGGACGCTCTCCATCAGCGGCGTGTACGCCGGGCCGATACAGATGTTCCCGCTCGGGGATCTCTTCGACATGCAGATCCAGATCCGTATGGGTCAGGCAAACGTCCGCCGCTGGACCGATGAGATCCTCCCGCTTCTCGGCGATGACGACCCGCTCGGCACCGAAGACCTCGCGACCCACACCCTGCCGCTCCAGGATGCGCCTCTCGGCTACGAGATGTTCCAGAAGAAGCAAGATGGCGCCATCAAGTGCGTCCTCAAACCGTAGGAAACGGAGAGTTGCAAGCTTCGTTGTACGACCCGGAACCCGGAGCAGAACGAGAGCCTGAGCAGCCCGTTGGAAAGGCAAGCGGGAAGAAGAGGTGTCTGTATCGCGTAGGGCTTCGCGTAACAACGAGTATGCAGGCGTTTGCATACTCTGGGCCACTTTCGTCTGAAGCAGGGTCACAGACTGTTATGCAAGGGGACATTGAGGGTAGGGTATTTCTTATAAGCCTTTCGTAGGGTTTTTGTGTTGCCGGCGAAAATCGTTGGATGCACATCACTCTCACAGCGGCTTGCGTATGTATTGATCGGCGTGCGAGACTGGCAGGCATGAAACCGTACTCGAAGGACCTCAGGCTGAAGATACTGGCCGCCTGCGATCGTGGGATGCCCCGCAAGG
>JBBPZT010000156.1:0-4750 GCA_038198625.1 Rubrobacterales bacterium | reverse complement strand
TAGTGCCGACCCCTAACTACATTCCTTATTATACCCCGCCTGCTCCGTTCCTGTCTATAAGAATCACGCGCTGCGATCTCTGCTCTCTTGCATGACTCTTCCGGTGAACTCTTCTAACCCTATGGCCTCCTGTTGTTTCTCTCCCCTCTTCCGGACGTTGACCGTCCCTTCACTTTCCTCGGCGTCACCGACTATCAGGAGGTAGGGGATCTTCTGACGGGCGTTCTCCCGAATCTTTTTCTGCATGCTGTTTAGCGAATCGTCTACCTCGACCCGGATGCCGTTCTCGAAGAGGCTTTTCTCTACCTTCCGGGCGTATTCCAGATGCCGGTCGGAGACGGGGATGACGACCGCCTGCACCGGCGAGAGCCAGACCGGGAAGGCGCCGGCGTAGTGCTCGATCAGAACCGCCATAAACCGTTCCGTCGTTCCCGTGACGGCACGGTGGAGTAGCACGGGCGTGTGCGGCTTGCCATCTTCGCCGACGTACTCGCAGCCGAGGCGGCCCGGCTGGATAAAGTCGACCTGTATCGTAGAGAGTTGCCACTCTCGTCCGAGCACGTCTCGGGCCATAAAATCCGCCTTGGGACCGTAGAAGGCGGCCTCGCCGGGTACCGGGCTGTAAGGTATTCCAGAAGCGTCTAAAGCGTCCCTCAAGGCCTGCTCCGCCCGGCCCCACTTCTCGTCGTCGGCTATGTACTTGGCGTCGTCCGGGTCGCGCAGGGAGAGCCGAACCGAGTAGTCGAGGAAGCCGTAAGTGTCGAGTACCTCGCGGATGATCTCCAGCGCGCGGGCGAACTCTTCCTGGATCTGATCCTCCGTACAGAACACGTGGGCATCGTCCTGAGTGAGACTCCGCACGCGGGTCAACCCCGTTAGCTCACCGCTCTTCTCGTAACGATATAGCGTCGAGAATTCAGCGTAGCGTAGCGGCAGGTCCCTGTAGGAATGGGCCCCGGAGTTGAAAAGTGTCATGTGGCTCGGGCAGTTCATCGGCTTGAGTCTGTAGCGTGTCTCGCCGTCGACCATCGGGGGGAACATCGCTTCTCTGTAGTGCTCCAAGTGCCCGCTCTTGGCATAGAGAGACTCGTTCACCAGGTTGCCGGTCCAGACGTGATCGTAGCCGCAACGGGTCTGGACCTCTCGTACGTAGCCTTCCATCAGGTGACGGAGCATCTCCCCCTTCGGCAGGAACAGCGGGATGCCCGCGCCGACATCCGGCGAGAACGTAAAGAGGTTGAGGTCTTTGCCGATCTTGCGGTGGTCGCGCTGGCGAGCCTCTTCGAGCCGCTGGAGATATGCTTTTAGCTGCTTCTCCGTCGGCCATGCCGTTCCGTAGATGCGGGTGAGCATCGTGTTCTTCTCGTCGCCCCTCCAGTAGGCCCCGGCGATGTTCTGAAGCTTGAAGGCCCCGAGCCTGCCGGTCCTCGGGACGTGCGGGCCACGGCAGAGATCGTAGAACTCACCCTGACGGTAGACGGTGATGTCGCCGTCTTCGAGGTCGTGGATGAGCTCCAGCTTGTAGGGGTTGTCCCGGTATAGCTCCTCGGCTTCCTCTTTAGAGACCTCCTCGCGTTTTATGGAGAGGTCCCGGGCGGCTATCTCGCGCATCCGCTCTTCGATGCGGGGCAGGTCTTCATCGGAGATCTTACCGGCCATCTCTATGTCGTAGTAGAAGCCGTTCTCTATCGGGGGCCCGATGGTCAGTTTGCTTCCCGGATACAACTCGGTGATCGCCTGCGCCATCGCGTGCGCCGTCGAGTGGCGCAGGACGTAGAGCCCCTCGGGAGAATCACCGGTTACGACCTCGAACTCGCCACCCTCCTCCAGCGGGGCGTCGAGGTCGACGAGCCGCCCATCCAGCTTCGCCACCAGCGCGTCGCGGGCGAGGCGGGGCCCGATCTTCTCCGCCACGTCTCTGGGCCGCTCGCCGGGCTCTACTTCCAACTTCCTACCATCCGGCAGCCTCACTTCGACCATATGAAATCACCCCAAAAGTATTAGGTTGGTACTCAACACTGATTCTAGCGGCTCACGACAACAGCGGCAGGCTATATTCGGGCACCTTCAGCCATCGAGGAAATCGAGCATGATCCGGTTGACCTCGTCGGGCAGATCCATCTGAACCCAGTGGCTGGCCCGCGGCAGGTAGTGGACGCTCAGGTCCGGCACATAGCTCCCGAGGGTCTCGTTGCAACCCTTCTCCAAAAACGCGTCTCTCTCGCCCCAGATCACACACGAAGGCCGATCAATGTTCAGCACCGCTTTTCTGGAGCGGTTGATGGCACGATACCAGCCGATCATGGCTTCGAGCGCCCCCGGCTGTGCGCAGGCTTCCTTGTAGAGAGCTATATCCCGCTGAGTCATACGCTCTGGGGAAACGGACTGGAATGCTCTTTCGAGCAAGGCGTAGTCATTTTGCCGGATCGCCCACTCCGGCAGGCGCGGCACCTGGAAGAGGGCTATGTAGTAGCTCTTGAGGATTTGTCGCGGGTGCCTGACCAGCGCGTCCTGGTAGGCGTTGATGTGCGGCGCGTTCATGGTCACGAGTCGTTGCGTACGCCCCGGATGCGCCGCCGCGAAAGACCAGGCGATGGCTCCTCCCCAATCGTGGCCTACTACGTGGCTCGACGATAATCCGAGCGCATCCTGTAGATGGACGATATCCCGCACCAGCGTCGAGGCGTTGTAAGGACCCTGCTTATCACTCAGGTTGTAGCCGCGCTGGTCCGGTGAGATCACCCGATATCCGGCCTGGACAAGCGCGGGGATCTGAAACCGCCAGCTATACCAGAACTCGGGAAACCCGTGCAGCAGAATCACAGGCGGCCCATCTTCCGGACCGGCGCTCACGTAGTGCATCCTGAGCCCCGGAAGGTCCACATACTCCTCTTCACATCCTGGTACCAAAAGATCCACAGCGCTCACGAGGATAGAAAGTCTCTACGAAAAAGATCTGGATACCGGTCGAGACGTAGCCGCCAACACGACTTGTCGGGTAGTGAATCGTGGTGAATTTTTCCCATAATGTTCAGGAGTTTACACAACACCGGCAGAACTTACGGGTCAGTTGGTGGAGAGCTGTCGCGTATATTCCCTCTCGACCATGCGGAGCTTTGGGGCTTCCAGGATTCTTTCGCGTTAGTCGGATGGAAGGACCACATTCGACCTCGTTACCGGGGGCCGCAAGCGACGGGCGAGACTATCTATCTCATCCTCATTCTGGGCCCTGGACGCCACGAACCATCGCATGCCGGGCAACCACTCGATCTTCCGGGCCACAAGACCACACCGTTCCATCATCTCGTACATTCTCTCCCAGGTGTGGGTAGTACATCCCGGATACAGCCATCCGGTTCCATCCTCGGTAGTCTCTTCCCTCTCGACAAAATTGGCGATCAACTTCCCATCCGGCGTGAGGGCTTTGGATATACCTTCAAGACCGGCCAGAGTCATATCTGGATAAGTGTGGCTGAAGATGCTCTGGGCAAGAGCAAAGTCGAACTCGACTCCGAACCCGTCTGCCGAGAAGTCATCAACGAAGCGGAAAGAAGGTCGTTTTATCTTTAGCAGATCCTCTCCCAGTTCGTGCTTGATCCCCTCTTCCAGGACCCACCGGTTCGGCTCGATGCCGAAGTAGTGACCGGGCAACAGGTACGGGATGAACATGCGCCCGGCGCGCAGAGACCCACAACCCATCTCCACAAGCCGATGTGTCTCTCTAAGCCCGGCGGCCAAGAGCAACGACACCTGCATGCCGGCCTTCAAGTCGTAGTTCTCGGGACGGCCAACCCAGGAACGGTAGTGTGGGTCGCCCGGCTTCAATCCGAGCCCCGGTCGACCTTCTCCGCTCATCCCCTCCGCGGAACCTTCAGGCACCTCTCCAAGACCCTCGATCCCGCCGCTCGCCGACCTTCTCAGCCCTACGACCTCTTCCTGCAACGCGGAGATCCTCCGGCCTCTGATCGCTACGCGCTCGTCTAGCTTCCCGATCCGCCCCGACATACCCCTTATCCGTTGCTGCTGACGGGCAGCCCGTCTGCGTACGGTGGTTAGCGTTCGAGCCAGGGGCTCCGGAGTCTTGCCGCGCCCGGCCCCAAACCTCAAGTCCACGAAGGCTGTCGCGCCTCGCGCGAAGCGAGGTTTAGGCGCTTGTAAGTCTTGAAGATGCGCAAAAGTTTTCTCCCTCGGTCGCTCGCAAGATGCGCTCGCTCGATACCTCTTTTTTGAGGAGATCAAGCAGTCGGTAAGCACAGGTTAAGACCGTCCACCGCCGCAACCATCGTAGCATTGTTGCACTCGCCGGACCAGCCCCCAAACCATGTGACGTTTGCCCAGAGAAATTGGGACCCTATACAGTCCGGGTGAGCGAGTGTAAAGCGATAAAGAATGCAGCCAGGTCGGCTTTTCTTTACGGTTTCGAGAGTGGGCGATAGTGGATTCGAACCACCGACCTCTTCCGTGTCAAAACTGTACATTACTTTTCCATAGTGTTCAGGAGTTTACACAATCCCGGTAAATATGCAGCATTTGGGCTATCGAGGTCTTCCCGACATTTCAGGTTATTTACTCCGGTTGCTGCACGGTTGCTGCACGAGGACTTCTGTTTGAGGTCCCTACTCGACGGGACCGCGGCCAGTTGAAATTGAGTTCTTTTACGGCGGCATTCCCGTGAACGAAGGCCATGCGGAAGGCATTAGGGGTTTTGAACCTGTGTCCGGGGTGCTCTTCGTTCCATCGCTCGCACCAT
>JBBPZT010000155.1:0-19919 GCA_038198625.1 Rubrobacterales bacterium | reverse complement strand
CCGGACGTATCCAGCATGGGAAGGGGGGGCATGATACCGAGATGAGGGTTCTGTACACGCTAAGGATATGGATCAGAGCTAGATTCCTCGCGCTTTCTCTGGTTTGAGACTGATATTTTGCGGATACTATTTCGTACTTAGTACCTTAGATCTCTTCGTCGCTCGCCTCTCCAGGACAACCAGCTTCGGCTTTGTTCTCATGGCGAACCAACTGGAGCGCAACCGCTGCCCCGAGTGCGGCTATTCCGGCGCCCACGAAGAACGCCCACCGGTATCCTGAAACGATCGCTTCCATTGTAGGCCCTCCTCCCGCAGCAACTGCGGCTGTTCGGGCGGCGGCCACACCGAAGAGGACAACCAGCCCCAAAGCGGTGCCAATCTGCGCGGAAGAACTCAAAAGGCCGGAGGCAAGCCCCCGTTCTTCTTCTTTCATCACCGTGGTACCGCAGGTTGTTGAAGCAACAGCCGAGCAGCCTAAAGCCAGACCAGAGAGCACGGCGTTTAAGACCACGTAGAAGAGGCCTCGTTCGGTGGATATTCCGGTGAGGAGCAGCGTCGCGCTACAGATTCCGAGCAGCCCCAACGCCATGGTATGCCTCGCGCCGAGACTTCCCGTGAGCTTGGAGCCTAGAAAGGATCCGGCAACCACCGAGAGACTGAGTGGCAACCCCAAAAGACCCGCTAGGGTCGGTGAGTACGTCAGAACCTTCTGCAAGTAGAGGACCGCAATAATCCCTACCGGGCTGGTAGTCGCGGTATTCGTGAAGGCCACCATTGCTGATCCCGATAGATCTCGCACTCGGAAGACGTGGAGAGGAACCAGCGGATCAGCCACGCCGTGCTCTATAAAGACAAAGGCCGCGAGCAAGGCCAGAGCGAGAGCTATCGTTACCATCGTGAGAGGCGAGTCGAAGTCTGCTTCCCCTGCCCGAGTGAGACCGTAAACCAACAGCACGAGCCCGGACGTGACCGTTACCGCGCCCGGCAGGTCGAGCTGGCGAGACGTTCGCTGCTCGTGGTCGGCTTCGAGCAGCACGAAGGAGAACGCGATACTCGCCACACCGAGCGGGACATTGGTGAAGAACACCCACTCCCACCCCAGTCCGTCGGTGAGCAGGCCCCCGAGGACTAGCCCCGCAGCACCACCACCGGCCGCCACAGCAGTCCACACCCCCATTGCGAAGTTCCGCTCGCGCCCCTTGGGGAACGTTGTGGCAATGATGGAAAGGGCCGCCGGAGCAACAACCGCCGCCCCCAAGCCCTGCACGGCCCGAAAAGCCACCAGCGCCATCGGCGACCAAGCGAGCCCGCAAAGGAGCGAAGAGGTGGCAAACAGAGCGAGCCCTCCCTACCACGAACATCCGACGCCTGCCGATCAGATCGGCGAGCCTCCCCGCCAAAAGCAAGAAGCCTCCGAAAAAGAGGACATAGACCGTGACCACCCATTGGAGACCTTCCGGTGCAAACCCGAGCTCTCTCCCCATCGTTGGCAGGGCGACAATAACGGCATTCACGTCCAGAACGTCCACGAACTGCGCTACGCACAACAGGGCCAACGCCCACCATCTGCGAGAGTCTACGCCCTGCTCCACTGCGGAACTCAACCTCTCCCCCCCTTGCAATTGCCAGCCTGCTACCTTTAGCGCTCTATCTTTAACGTTAAAGTAGTGTAGCATAAGTAGTATGGGTCACAATCGTTCTCAAGGAGCTCCGGGTGGGAGATTCTCGGGCAAGAGGGCTACGATGAGGCGGGTTGCCGAAGAGCTTTCAGTCTCGCCAATGACGGTCTCCAACGCCTACAATCGCCCCGACCAACTCTCCGAGTCCTTGAGGCAACGCGTTTTCGAGACAGCCGAGCGCTTGGGTTATGCGGGGCCAGATCCGGTCGCACGCTCGCTGAGGCGGCAGAAGACGAACCTCGTGGGCGTACTCTACTCGAATGCACTTTCCTACGCATTTGACGATGCGGCCCAGATATTGTTCTTGAAAGGTTTCGCCGCAGCAGCAGAGGAGGCGGGGATGGGGCTTGTACTCGTGCCTGGTTCCGTAGGCACGTCGCCCGAGGAGCGTGCCTCCGCCGCGGCAGACGCGGCCGTCGACGGCTTCGTAGTTTACTCGATAGCCGAGAACGACCCCCTAATCGAAGCAGCTTTGCGCAGGCGGCTGCCGATGGTGGTCGTCGACCAGCCCCTGCAAGATAGCATACCCTTCGTCGGGATCGACGATGAGGCCGCCGCGAGAGAAGTGACGCAACACTTACTAAATCTGGGACACGAGAATTTCGGGGTCGTTTCGTTCACCATCTCCGAGACTGGTCTCTATGATGGTCTCGCCGACCCATCCAGGCAAGCCTCCTCGACGTTCCCGGTGACCCGCGCGAGGTTAACAGGTTACAGAGCAATCCTGGAAGATGCTGGCCTCTGCTGGGACGAGGTGCCCGTATATGAATGCCCCGGAAGCTCCAAAGCACTAGGCCAAGAGGCGGCCGGTATCTTGCTGTGCCGAAGGCCACGGCCGACGGCCATACTGACCCTGAGTGACCAACTCGCCCTGGGGGTAATTGAGACAGCCAAAGAGTGCGGCCTTTCCGTGCCCGAGGATCTCTCGGTAGTAGGCTTCGATGACATACCCGAGGCCAAAGTATCAACCCCGCCCCTCACGACGATCCACCAGGACCACGCTGAGAAAGGTGAGGTAGCGGGACGCTTACTGGTCGCACAGCTCCGTGAGGAGAAGGTACGAGTCGAGAATCTTCTGCCCTTCGAGCTTATCGTGCGAGGTTCGACCAACCAGTCATCATGAGAATCTAGACTGCAAGGCTCCTGCGGGTCGCTCTTGAATCACTTAAGGATCGATTCTCTCTCTTGCCAAGGACTGCTACTGCTTGCCACAGTCCTTCGCATACGTGATTCCCTTTGGTACCACTACGCGAAAAAGACGCCCAGGGGCGCAAAGACTCTGCTGATCTCGCGGGGTCAGAGATGCTGTTTTGGTAAACGAAGATCTCCACGAGGTTTTCATCCGGGTCCCGGAAGTAGATTGATTCGATCGACCCCAGGGCGCCCGTGCGTGGCACCAGACCCGACTCGACTTCGACACCGCACGAGTATAGATGGTCCGGCATGACTTCGAGTGGTTCGAGGGTGATCAGGAAGAAGTCGGCGGATCCGGTAACAGTGCGGGCCGCCTTAGATTCGAACTCCCGTCCCGCTTCGTGGCGGTCGATCTTCTTATCTCCCGAAAGCGAGTGCCCACCGTCCATCTCCGAAGGTAACTTGCTCCCTCCCGAGGACCCGAAAGTAAAAATCGCGGTTCTCCCGCACTTCGGAGACCGTGAGGACTATGTAGTCCGCGCGTTCGACCCTTATATACAACAATTGCTTCGCCGGCCGATAGCACAAAGAAGTCCGGACCCCTTTCGGAGCCCGGACTCGTGTCTCTCGTTAGATCTGGTCTAGCAGGTGAAGGAACTGCCGCAGCCGCAGCCGCCCTGAACGTTCGGGTTGTTGACAGCGAAGCCGGCGCCCATCAGGCCGTCCACGTAGTCGAACTCGCTGCCGGTTATGTAGGGAATGCTCATGGCGTCGATCAGGACCTTGACGCCCTTGGCCTCCATGACCTCGTCGTCGTCGTTGATCTCATCGTCGAAGTAGATGGAGTACTGGAAACCGGAGCACCCGCCGGGACGGACACCGATCCTCAGCCCGAGATCCTCTTCGCCTTCCTGCTCCATGAGAGATTTGACCTTTTCGGCCGCGTTGTCGGTGATGGTTATGACGGCGGTCTCTTGTTTCTGATCCATCAGCACCTCCGAGAATGCTGTAGTTGGGCTGTCTTTTAGGCAGATGAATTATTACACTACTCCGCCTCAAGTTCAACGCCGGATCCTGCCCGACAACTCTCGTACTTTTCCACGCAGGCTCTTCGACGCGCGTCCTCCGGCGCCGGCCAACGTTTTCCGCGCCCGCGCCAGCAGCGAGGCCGGATTGAAGACACCGAGCAGCCGCCGCCAGCGAGGCAATTCCTCGAACGAGCGCACGGCCTCCCGGTGCTCCTCTTTGCAGGCTTCCACGTGATCCTCCGGCCTGGCGGAGTAGAGATGGCTGGAGTAGCAACGCGCGAACTTCCGGAAAGGCTCTTCCTCGACACCTGCGGCGCCGGCCAGGAGGAGCAGCCGCTCGGTCGGGGTGAGAGACGCTGAATCGGCCAGTGAAGCGCCCGCCCCACCGGGCGGCAGGACGTCCCGCAGTCGCCCGGTGAGGTCTCCGTAGAAGTCCTCCGGCCTCCCGCGGATGAGGAAAACCCGCTTGCCGATTGGTACGGCAGCCACCGCGAGAAGCGGAAATAATACATACAGTGGCCACAGCGGCGCCCGTTCGACCAGCTTCTTTTGTCCCGGCTTCTTTTTGGTGTTGTCGGGGGTTGGGGTGTTGTTCTGATTGGCCTTAAGCTTGTTTTCCTGGATCGGCTGGGCTCCTGCTGGGCTGCTGGGTCGGCCGACCGGGGGGATAAGCTCCTGGCGGGCGGCGGGAGTGCTCGGCCGGGGTGCGTTCTTCTGCATCACGGTCGGGACGGAGAAGCCGGGGGTCGGATCGAATGTGTACCAGCCGACGTTCGGGAAGTAGAGCTCCACCCAGAGGTGCATGTTCGCGCCGGTGATCAGGTACTCGTCCGCTCCCACTTTCTGACCGCTCGTGGCACCGTAAACGACCCTCGATGGGACCCCCATGTCTCTTGCGATAAGCGCCATCGAAGTGGCGAACTGGGTACAGAAACCCTGACGCCCGCTGCCGAGGAAAGCCTCTATCGCGTCGTTTGCCCGACGATAGTGGACGTCGAGGTTGTAGGTGAAGTTGCCGTCGTAGAGCAGGTATGTCTCTATGGCCCGCGCCTTGTCATACGGCGTACTGGTCTTGTACTTGCGGAGGATCTTCTTGGCCGTCTGATCCACGACCGTGGGCGTGTTGTCCGGGAGCTGCAGGAAGTTCCGGCGCACCGACGCCGGGTAAGACGTGCCGGAGTTCTGGAGCTGCTTCGTGGTGGGCTGGGGAACTTCGGAGATGACCCGATAGTAGCTACCCTTCGCCAGCGGCTCCCGGACGGACCACGAACCATCGGAATTCTCCGTGGCGGAGGGTATGGAGGGCCGGAGGATCTTGTACGCCCCGAACAAGTTATTGGTCCTGGCATTCAAGATCTCGACATCCTGCTCCACGGAGCGCGTCTTGACGCCGGGTGCTATCTCCTCTCCATAGCCCGCGCCGGGCTTCAAAGTGTTGGTCCAGCGCACGCCGTCGAAGTAGTTTAGGGTCCCGGCTCGCATGAAGACCGGCTCGCTGCTGCGCACCCTCATAAGCTCCGAGTCTCTACCGGTCGTCAGGTAGTCCCCGACATCGGCCTGCACCGCGAGCCGGGAGGTGCTGCCGACCCCTATCTTGGTCCACTCTACGAGCGGCGGCCAAATAGCCCATCCCGCGACGACCGGCAACAAGAGCACGAGGACGACTATCGCCACCCCGGCCATAACACCAGTTCCTTCAGGCTCTCCGCGCCAGTCGGTCTTCCCCGTAGCCAGCAATAGGGAAACGGCGGAGATGAGGAAAAAAGCGAAAAACGGACCGGCGCCGTCCTCGAAGCTTATGGTGCTCAAGATCCCGATGGTCAGGCCGAGGGTGGCGATGGATATTATCGGGCTCCGCTCGTATATTGTCGCAGAGGTTGCGAACGTGATCACGAGCATGGCTAGAGGTATCAGGAGAACCAGGATGCCGGGCTGCAGGTCGTAGGGCACGCGCGCGGTGTACATGATGCCCGCCCCCTGGTACACGTCGCCGCCTATCCGCCAGGACAGCTCACGCCAGCCCTGAAGGGTTACCGGCGGCCATCCGTACACCGCGAGCAGCGTATAGAGCGCCGTAGCAGGCAGGATCAGGATGAAACGGTACCTTCCTCCGGCCGACCCGACGAGCAACGCGACGAGCGCGGCGAAGAACATGGTCCAGAAAGCCCCACCCCCGGAAGCCAGGACATGCCGGGACGCGAAACCGTCGTAGACGTTGCCGGTAAACAGGATGCTGAAGGACGCGCCGGTCGCGAGTGCCGCCGCGTAGAGTGAACCCTTTAGCCAGGTACCGCGCACCCTACCCGACCCCCCGCGACCGCGGGCGCGACTGCGATCTCGCGCCGGAGAGCCCCGCGACACCTTCCGGGTGGCGCACGATACAGACCTGCGCCCCGGCCGCCTCCAGACGTCCAACGTCTCTCAGAAACTCATCCTCGCGCTCCGAGGAGGGTACGCTGCCCCGGTAGGCGTGGGAGGCGAGCGCCACCACGACCACCGAGAGCCCGGAGCCCCTTAGCTTCTGAACGTTCTCGAAGAGGGACTTTTCGAGAACGCGGGAGACGAGAACGACCCCCTCTCCGAGTTTCTCGCGTCCCTCCCATACAACCTCTCCAAGCTCCCTGTCGCCATCGGCTTTTACCGTTGCCAGAACTCTCATCGCTTCCCAGTATGCGGCGTCGCCGGAGCCGAACCCGGTGGCGCTCATGTTCCGGTCGGCGCATAGTAGTCGCGCCGGCAGGCGTTCGTCCGCCAGATAGGTGAGCACCGAGCCCGCCGCCGAGACGGCGTCTTCGATCTCTCTTTCCGGAACGCGGAGCCCCCGGCGACAGAGATCGAGCGCCACGGTGTAGCGGCGCGGAGCCTGCACGGCGAACTCCTTGACGACCAACTCTCCCGTGCGCGCCACGCTCTTCCAGTGGATGTGACGCCGGTCGTCACCGATGCGGTACTCCCGCAAGTTGGCGAACTCCTCCCCCCGATAACCGTGTACGCCCCGTGCTCCGGCGTCCATATTCCCTCCCCTCAGCGGAAAGTCAGGAATTAGATGCACCTCGGGATAGACGATAACCTCCGTCCGTTCCTCGAACTCCCGGGCGAAGCGCAACAGGCCAAATGAGTCTACCGTCCGTACTTCGGCCGGACCAAGTTCGTAAATTCCCCGGCGCGTGAACCCGATCGGCGCCTCGGCCTCTACCTTGCTTCTGCCCGCAAGGGACATCTCGAAGGTCCGGGGCTCCGGGAGGCGGTCCACCACCTCGACCTTCGAGGCGACGAGGTGCGGGCCGCCGGAGAGATTCAGGTCCACCCTGGACTGTTTCCCGGCGAAGACCCTGGCCTCCGGCGGAAGGCTCCGGGAAAACCTAAGGCCCCTGGAACCGGCGAACCCGAGAAAAAACGCCGCAACGACGATGACGGCGAAAGCGTAGCCGAGTTGGTAAAACTGTGTCGTGCCTATCAGGAAGGCAAGCGTGAGAATAGCTCCCCCGATCAGGATGGCTTGCCAACCGCGGACGGTTGGCCTCACTACCAGCCTCGATGCCTCCTTCCCCCGCAAAGCTTCTACACCGCCTCCGTCACCGGCACGGACCCGAGGATCTCACGCACGATACTTTCCGTAACGCCGGCAGCTCCACCGGCCCCGTTAGTCGATTGGCGGGCGCCGGCGGAAGGCACGAGCCTGTGGGACAAAACCGCCGGGGCCAGGGCCTTTACGTCGTCCGGGATGCAGTAGGAGCGTCCCTCAGAGGCTGCGCGGGCTCTGGCGGCGGCCAGCAGCATCCGGCTTGCCCTCGGGGAGGCGCCGAGAGAGATCCCCCGGTGGTGCCTGGTCTCCGAGGTTATGGAGACCAGATATCTCAGGACGGCCTCACTCGCGTGAACCTCCTCGACGAGCCGCTGCATCGCGAGGAACCTTTCGAGGCTCAACACCGGGTTCAACTCGGCGGCCTGGTCTCGGGCGAGCCTCAGGAGGTCTACCTCGGCATCCTCATCCGGGTAGCCGAGATCCATCTTGATCAGGAACCGGTCCAACTCGGCCTGCGGCAGCGGGTAAGTGCCCTCGTGCTCGACCGGGTTCTGGGTCGCGATGACGCCGAAGGGCCGCGAGAGGCGCCGGGTGTTCCCGTCGACCGTTACCGATCCCTCCTCCATAGCCTCCAAAAGGGCGCTCTGGGTCTTCGGGCTGGCACGGTTGATCTCATCAGCCAGAACCATGTTGGCGAAGACGGGTCCCGCCCAGAACTCGAAGCTCCGCTCACCCTGGTTGTAAACGTTCATGCCGGTGACGTCGGCGGGTAGGAGATCCGGGGTAAACTGTATCCGCTTGAAGTCCGCCTCTATCGAGCGGGCCAGCGACTTGGCGAGTAGCGTCTTTCCTACACCTGGCACGTCTTCGATCAGGACGTGCCCACCCGCAAGCAAGGCCGTGACCGCCAGGATAATTCCCTCACGTTTGCCGGAGACGGCACGCTCAACGTTGTCGGTTATCCGCTCTACAGCATCGGAGAAGTCATTGTAATCCAAGGAAGCCCCGCCATGTTGTCTAGACAACGAAGAAACAGTATACCAAGCGATCTAAAATTATCGGAACTTTTTGTCCGTAAGTCTGTTCTTGCAAACAACACCGGCATTCACCGGTAGTGGCTCGCCCGTCGGATCAACCCGAGCGCGGAGTCCGGGTCGGTGACTTCCACGACCAACCTGGCGTACCACTCGCCGGCCATCTCGACCACGATCGCATAGTTCTTGTCCATCACGTCCCAGAACTCCCACTCTCCGGCCCAACGATGCAGTCCGGCGCTGATGATCCCGGGGATTCCAGTGCCAAAGACGCGGAATAAACCTGGCTCAAGCGCCACGTCCTGGTAGAGCGCTGCTCCCACTACATGCCCGAGGGGGAACTCCAGGCTTCCCTCGAAAGCCCATATCTTGTGCAAGCCGAGAACGTTGACGATCAGGGTGTTACCGGCAACCTCTACCTCTGTCACGAGGCTCGCCACCTCCTTGTCTCTCTGTTCAGAGGCCGGGCTCGGCCAGCGAGGCTTCCCCATAAAACTGCTCTACGTAGCGGCGCTGCACTTCGTTCAGTCCCCGTGAGTACCAGACCATCACCACGTAACGCGGCTCCTTGGGGGTCGTCTTCGGGTACATGCCACACTCCATGGGCAGCTTGTTACCCTTGCGGGCGTTACATCGGGTGCAGGCCGTCACCACATTCTCCCAGGTGTTACCGCCGTCGCGGGAGATGGGTTTCACGTGGTCGCGGGTCAGGCATTCGCGGCGTCCGAGTTCGCTCCGGTGTCTACCGCAGTACTGGCACTTATAGTTATCGCGGGCAAAGAGGATAGTGTTCGTGACGTGGCGCCTCAGACGTTTCGGGATCTGGACGAACTTGACCAGGCGAATAACCAGCGGATACGGATACTCAGCCTTCTCCGAACGGAACTTGCGATTCAGGTTGGCCTCGACGATCTCAGCCTTTTCCGAGACAACGAGAATGACAGCCCGCTTGATCGGCACTAGCGCCACGGGCTCGTAGCTGGCATTCAACGTCAGACAGCGTGCCACGTTTGGATTCTAGCATAACCGGATGCTTGAAACGTAAAACCTTTGTTACAGCGTTGGAAGGCCGAGCTTTTCCTACGGGGCTCCTGAAACCCGTGTCTTTGGTGCGCGGAGCACGGCTTCCAGGATAGGAGTAGCGGAGGCGCGGAGCGGGTCTATGGCCGGCAGGCCGGTCTCGTCGGTTATGGTGGCGAGGGCCTCCCCGGCTTCTTTGTCTCCGAGGCCGCCGGTGTTTACGCTCACGGCGACCACCGGGGCCGGTTTTACGAGGGAGGCGACCTCCTCATAGAGACGGATGGCTCGGGCCGGGTCAGGACGCGGGACGCCGAGGAAAACCTCTTCGTCTGATCCGCGAGCGTCGGCGCAAAGGATCAGGGCGTCTGGGCAGGAGCCGTGTAGCAGGCCGAGCGTGACGCCGGAGTAAGCCGGGTGCCCGAGAGAACCCTGACCTTCTACCAGGATCAGGTCCGGTGATGACTTTGTAGCCTCAAGGACGAGTTGCTCGGCCGCCCCGGCGATAAAGTCCGAGACGACGGCGTCCACGCAGATGCCCCAGCCAGAGATAACAATCCCCGTCTGTCCGGTAGCGGCGAACTCGGCTGAGAGTCCGGCCTCACCAGCTGCGCGGGCTACCTCTAGCACCGCGGTCATCTTGCCGACGGCGGCGTCGGTCCCGACAGCGAGCGCAACCTTCGGCCCGACATCGAAGCCTTCTCCCGAGAAGGGCGGAATGTCTTCGGGAGGCTCGCGCACGTCCCAGACTTTTTTCCCGGGGAACTCGGACGCGAGCCGCTGGTGGAGACCACTCACGACTTCTATCCCCGCCTCCGCCGCCTCTCCGAGGGCAGCGAGCCACTCCCGGGGCAGCCGCCCACCCGCAGGGGCGAGGCCGACGAGAATACTGGTCGGCTCGTAGGCGAGCGCCTCCTCTATCGTCCCAACTATCGGGACGTCGCGTCTGAGGTCCGGCATTACCTCCAGCACCCGCTTTCCGGCGAGGGTGGAGTCAACTACGCACACGACCTCATCCCGACCGTAGCGGATAAAGCCGTGGGCGGTCTTCGCGTGGCGGTTGGTGAACCAGCCTTCGGCGAAGACGACGTAGCGGCGCTCAGGCGTCCCGGCCCGGCGGAGGCTAGGCATCATCGTGGCTCCACCCCGAGGCCGGGGGTTTTCTCCGGCAGCAGGATGCGCCCGTTCTCGTACTCCGGCCCCGAGTATGGGTCATCGGCCAGGAGCATCGCGCCGTCGAGGTCCACGAAGTCGAAGAAGCCGGAGATCTGCGCCGCGGCGACGATGCCAAGCGAGGTCTCGACCATGCAGCCGAGCATCACCTTCATCCCGAGGGCGCGGGCGGTGTGGACCTGCTCCAGTGCCCGCCGGATACCGCCGCACTTGGCGAGCTTGACGTTTACCCCGGAGACGCAGCTGGCGAGCGCGGGCACGTCGCCGGCGTTCACGGCACTCTCGTCGGCGATCACCGGCACCGGATGGGCCGCCTCCATCGCCCGGCGAAGGGCCTCCGGCCCCTCGGCGACGGAAACAGGTTGCTCGATCATCGCCACCCCGATCTCTTTCAGTTCCTCTACCACCTCCGGAGCCTCCTCCGGCGAGAACGCCTCGTTCGCGTCCACCCATAGCTCCGCCTCCACGGTCTCCGCTACGGCACGGACAGTCTCGATGTCTTCCCTGCTCCCTACTTTCATCTTGAAGACCGGGAACCCGGAGAGCCTGCGCGCGTCCTTCAGGGTCGTCTCGCGGTCGGCGATACCTAGAGTGTAGGAAGTGACGGGCGCGGGGCGGGCAAGGCCGAGCATCCGCCAGACGGGAACTCCGAGCTTTTTGGCGGCGAGGTCGTGCAGCGCGGAGTCTAGGGCGGACAGGGCGCTCGGCGGGAGCGCGGCATTGCCTCGCAGAGTCCCCTCGATATCCCAGAGATCTTTTATCTCTATATTACGGAGGGCTTCGAGGGCCTCGTCTGCGTTCTGGCCGTAGTAGGAGGTCGGGGCCGCCTCTCCGCGGCCGGTCGTGCCGGAGTCCGTGATCTCCAGGATCACCTGATGGAACTCGTCCGAAGAGCTTCGGGCGATGGTGAAAGTACGTTTCGGGTGAACTGTAACGATCTTCGCCTCTAGCTCCACTACTCCCCCGCTCCTCTCGTTCTCGAAGTCCGCTGCATTGTACCGGCGACGGGCGTCCGAAGTGAAGTACCGGGGTGCAACGTTTATACTTGGCATGTTTCTACCAGACGACGCGGGAGCAGAGCGTGGCGGCCGAGAACAAAGCGGAGATCCTGATAGTAGAAGACGATGTGGCGATCCTCCAAACCCTATCCTACAATCTATCCAGGCAGGGTTTCGGCGTCAGCAGCACCACGACCGGCGCGGAGGCACTCAAGCTGGCGCGCAAGATGCGTCCGGACCTGATCCTGCTGGACATTATGCTCCCCGGTGAGAACGGCATACAGGTGTGCGAGCGCGTCCGGGAGCACGACGAGGAGGTGGTAATCGTCATGATCACCGCCAAGGACGCCGAGGAGGATAAGGTCCGCGGCTTCGAGGCCGGGGCCGACGACTACGTAACCAAGCCCTTCGGCATGAAGGAGCTACTGGCGCGGATAGGCGCAAACCTCAAGAGGAGCAACGTTACGCCCGGCGGACGGGGCAAGGTGCTGGAAGCCGGAGACCTGGAGTTGGACACGAAGAACTTCGTGGCGCGGGTAAAGGGAGAAGCTTTGGGGTTGAGGCTCAAGGAGTTCGAGCTTCTGGCGGCTCTCGCTTCGAGGCCAGGAGAGCTGAGAAGCCGGGAAGAGTTGGCGAAAGAGGTCTGGGGACACGCCGGTGTCGGCTCCTCGCGCACCATAGACGTCCACATCCGGCGCATCCGGGCGGCCCTCTCGAAGAGTTCGCCTTACGAATATATCCACACCGCCCGCGGCCTCGGTTACCGCTTCGACACGCCTCCGGACATGGAGGATCCAGAAAGCCCTATCCTCACGGAGCCGACGGCAGAGACGGCCACGAAGTCTTCGGAGTAAGGTTGCGATGTTAGAGAGCAGGGAAAACGGTGGTGGGCACAAGGAGCCCGTGGACTTGCAGCGGGTCAACAAGATCCGGCGGGACTTCGTGGCGAATGTCTCGCACGAGCTCAAGACCCCGGCGACGAGCCTGAGGCTATTGGCCGAGAGCCTGATCGAAGCCATAGACGACGATCCCGATCAGGCAAAGCTTTTCGCCGAGCAACTCCGGAACGAGACCGAACGTCTCGGGCGCCTCATAACCGACCTACTAGACCTGGCGCGCCTGGAGAGTGAGGAGGAGGTCGAGCGTCCCCAGCCGGTGGACGTGAGGAGCGTGCTTATGACGGTCCTCTCGCGCTCGAAGCAGGTCGCCCGCCAGAAGGACATCACCCTGCGGTGGAAACGGTTCGGTGAGGCCGCCCGATACGAGATCCTCGGGGACGAAACCCAGCTAGCCTCGATGTTCAACAACCTGGTGGACAACGCGGTGAAGTACACCCCGCCCGGCGGCCGGGTCGAGGTGATCGGCCGGGTGGAGGACTCGGAACTGGTCGTCAGCGTCTCCGACACCGGCATCGGCATCCCGGAGAGCAAGCTCTCGCGTATCTTCGAGCGCTTCTACCGGGTGGACAAGGCCCGCTCCAAAGAGACCGGCGGCACGGGTCTCGGCCTCTCCATAGTCCGTCACGTCGCGGCCAACCACGGCGGCCGGGTCACGGTAGAGAGCACCCCGGGCGAAGGTTCGAAGTTCACCGTATACCTACCCCACTTCTAAAAAGACCCGCGCATGATCGTCTCCTATCCCGTCGAAACCTAAAGGAATAATCCATTTGTTCCGATAAAGCTCTTGAAGACGCGACCGGCTTGTAGAGGCGTGGTTCGGAGAAGTTGAAGAGAGAGGATTTTATGCTTTACCGGGAGCGGAGGCGGGCGTGACGGTCGCGCGCAAGTTGTGGACAGGGTTCGGGATACTATTTTTGATCTTCGTCGTGGCCGCCCTGCTCATTATCAGCAGTGTGATGTCCATACAGAGAGATTTGACCGACATAAAGAATGTCCAGGAACCCTCCCTCGCCGCCTCCTATGAGATGGAGATAAGCATGGACGATATCGGGCGGGACGTCAGAACCTACATCGCACTCGGTGACCCGAAGTATCGGGAGCAGGTTAAGAAGGATGAAGCCAAGTTCGAGAAGCACAAGAACCTCTACAACAGCCTGATCAACACCCCCGGCGAGAAGAAGCAGTCTGACCGTATCAACTCGATTTACAAAGAGTACACAGCAGCGGGTGAGACTCTGATGAAGAGGAAAGCCGAAAAGAACGGGAGCATACCCCAGGAAGATATAGGGAAGTTCTCGAAGCTACAAACGGAACTCAACGACGAGATCACAAACACGATACAGAAGCAGGCGAACAGCCAGCTCGACAAAGCTCAGGAGAGCGTCGGGCGCTCTATAGGAAAGGTTTACGAAGCTATCCTCGGCATGCTCGTCATCGGGTTGCTCGTCGGTGGCGGCGCGGCTGTTTTCATCGGACGCGGGGTCTCCGGCAACGTCCGCAGGCTCAAGGAAGGAGCCGCCAGGATAGGGCGGGGAGACCTCGGTTACAGAATAGGGCTGACGACCAACGACGAGCTCGGCGAAGTAGCCGCCTCCTTCGACCAGATGGCCGAGAGTCGCCAGCAGGCGATGGTGGCAATAAGAGAGAATGAGGAGCGCTTCCGAAGCCTTTCGGAAGCAGCATTCGAGGGCATCGCCATCACCGAGCAGGGAGAGATCCTGGAAGTAAACCAGGCCTTTGCCGACATGCTCTGCTACGAGACTCAAGAGGTTATCGGTATGAGCGCCTCGGAAATAGTCGCTCCCGAGTCGCGGGAACTGGTGTACAAGAATATCTCCTCCGGCTACGAGAAGCCCTACGAAGCGGTCGTGCTCAGAAAAGACGGCACGACCTTCGACACGGAGGTCCGGGGCAAGATGTCATCCTATAGGGACGGTAGCGTCCGGGTGACGGCTATACGAGACATAACCGAGCGCAAACATGCGGAGAAGGCTCTAAAGCGTAGCGAGGCTCGTCATCGGGCCGTCGTGGACACGGCATCCGACGCGATCCTAGCCATGGGGAAAGACGGGACCGTCAGTTCGTTCAACCAGGGAGCCGAACGCATCTTCGGGTATGAATCCGGTGAGGTCATCGGCCAATCGCTCAAGATGTTAATGCCCGATCGGCTCCGGAGCTCGCACGAGGTAGGCTTCCACCGATACATGGAAACCGGCGAAGCGCACTTGGTGGGCCGGGGTACGGTCGAATTGGCGGGGCTACGCAAGAACGGTGAAGAGTTCCCGCTAGAGCTTTCTCTCGGGGAGATGCGCGAGGGAGAAGAGCAACTGTTCACCGGCATTATCCGGGACATTACGGAGCGCAAACAGGTAGAGGAAGAGCGACGAAAGAGCGAGTCCAGCCTCGCCGAAGCGCAACGGATAGCCCACGTAGGTAACTGGGAGTGGGACGTAACGACGGATAAATTGCTCTGGTCCGAAGAAGTCTACCGCATCTACGGATGCGAGCCGGGAGAGGACGTTCCGTCCTACGAAAAGTTCATGGAGATCGTGCATCCGGAAGATAGAGAGCTTCTAAAAAAGTCCATCGACGCGGCGCTCTACGGACGGCAACCCTACGAGTTCAGCCACCGCATAGTCTTGCCAAACGGCGAAGAGCGCATCGTGTACCGCAGGGGAAAGGTCGCCTTCGACGACGAAGGCAAGCCGCTTAGTATGTTTGGTACCGTGCAGGACATAACCGAACAGAAGCTGGCGGAAGAGAAAGTCCGCACCAACAGCCGCCTCATCCGTCTGCTCCAGGAGGTCACGACCGCGGCCAACGAAATCTCCGACGTGGAGGAAGCGATGCGGATCTGCCTGGAGCTAGTCGGCTCATACACGGGATGGCCAGTGGGTCACGTCTACCTCACGGATGGAGACTCCCGCGAGATATTCTCGACGGATATCTGGCGCCTCGAGGATTCGGAGCGTTTCCGGACGTTCCAGAGGGTAACCCAAGATATCACCTTCGCAAAGGGAGAAGGGTTGCCGGGCCGGGTCTGGGCCGGCAAGGAGCCGGCCTGGAGCCCGGATGTAAATCAGGACCCGGGTTTTCCGAGGGCGGGGATGGCGGAGGACATCGGGTTGAAGGCCGGGTTCGCTTTTCCGGTTCTGGCGGGTGGAGAAGTCATGGCCGTGCTGGAGTTCTTCACCACGGAAGTCATTCAGGCAGACGAGAGGCTGCTGAACATCGTGGCCCAGATCGGCTTGCAGATCGGACGGGTAGCGGAGCGAGGACGGGCGGAGCGGGAAATTCTAGACAAGTCGCGCTCGCTCGCCGGCTTCTCCTCGAACCTGAAGCAACTCCACCGCATAAGTACCACCGACTATGAGGACCTGGACGAGCTATTCTCGGACTACCTGCAAACGGGGCGGAAGATCCTCGGCCTCGACGTCGGCCTCATAAGCCATATAGAAGGTGAGTCCTTCACCATCCGGGCTGCCAAGTCGGATATCGGGCTCTTACCCGGCATGGTATTAGACCTGTCAGACACCTACTGCGACGATGCGATCAGCACAATGCGCACGTCCTACAGTAACAACGTCGGCGCGGACGAGAGACTGAGTTGCCGCCCCGCGTACCTCAACCTGAAGCTGGAATCTTTTATAAGTTCGCCGATCTGGATCGGGGACGAAATCTACGGCACCCTGAACTTCAGTTCCGTGAAGGCGCGTCCGCCGTTTACGGAGCAGGAGCGTGAGATAGCGGAATTGATAGCCCAGAGTATCGGCCGTTCTCTCGAAGCGCATCGGGCGGAGGAGGACCTAAAGACGGCCAAGGAAGCGGCCGAGGGGGCAAACAAGGCCAAGAGCGAATTCCTCGCCAACATGAGCCACGAGATCCGCACCCCCATGAACGGCGTTATCGGGATGACCGACCTACTACTCGACACGGAGCTTACGCCCGAGCAGCGCGAGTATGCCGAGACGGTGGGAGCCTCGGGAGAGTCCCTGCTCCGGATCATAAACGACATCCTGGACTTCTCGAAGATCGAGGCCGGAAGGGTGCAACTAGAGGATATGGACTTCGACCTGCGAGAGATGATCGAGCAGGTTGCGAGCCTGTTTGGGAACCTCGCCCACCAGAAGGGGCTAGAGTTGGCGAGCTTCATCGAGGGGGACGTGCCGACCGCGCTGAGGGGAGACCCCTTCAGGCTGCGGCAGATTATCACGAACCTCACTAACAACGCGATCAAGTTCACCGAGAGCGGCGAGGTGATCCTACACGCCCGGCTGGTCGGGGAAGGCAAAGACGCAGCCAAGATACGCTTCGAGGTAAGGGATACGGGGATCGGCGTGACTCCCGAACAACAGGAACGTCTGTTTCAGGCGTTTTCCCAGGCCGACGCCTCGACCACCCGCCGCTACGGCGGTACCGGTCTGGGGCTCACGATATGCCGCCGCCTCGTCGGGTTGATGGGCGGTGAGATCGGGGCCGAAAGCGCGCCGGGACTTCGCCAGGGGAGCACTTTCTGGTTTACAGTGCCCCTCAAACACCAGACGGGAACAGCTTCTATTGCCCCTGCCCCACGGGAAGACTTGCGCGGCGTGCGACTCCTGATCGTGGATGACAACGCCACCAACCGTAAGATTTTGCACCACCAAGTCACCACCTGGGATATCCGGAACGAGAGCGCCGAGAGTGGCCCAAGAGCCCTGGAGATACTGCGGGAAGCCGCCTCCCGGGGCGAGCCCTACGAGGCCGCCATCCTCGACATGCAGATGCCGGACATGGACGGAATGGAGCTGGCCCGGAAGATCAAAGAAGACCCGGACCTCGCTAACATCAGACTCGTTCTACTCACCTCCCTAACTCACCGCAACCTCCGCGAAGAGGCCATAGAGGCAGGGATAAACGTCCACTTGACCAAGCCCGTGCGCCAGTCTGACCTCTACGACGCTCTGGCAACGGCGATAGGCTCCCCCGGCGAAGAAAAAACCATCACCGCGCCCGTAAACAAGCTCTCGTCGGAGGGTACGGATTCCGGGGAGAGGGAAATTTATAGGATACTGGTCGCCGAGGACAACCCCGTCAACCAGAGGGTCGCGGCCCGGATGCTCGAGAAGCTGGGCTACAGAGCGGACCTCGTCTCCGATGGCGTAGAGGCGCTGGAGTCGCTCTCGCGATCTTCCTACGACGTCGTGCTGATGGACTGCCAGATGCCGAAGTTGGACGGGTACGAAACAACCGCGGAGATCAGGCGCCGCGAGCAAGAGGAGGAAGAGGTTCACACTCCGATCATCGCGATGACCGCCAACGCCCTGCAGGGGGACAGGGAGAGAGCAATAGGAGCCGGGATGGACGACTATCTCTCGAAGCCGGTACAGGCGGGGCAATTGGACGAAGTTTTGCAGCTTTGGATCCATCGCCCAGAGTCCTCCGACTCCCCCCTTTCACCCGGCGAGTCCAACGGCGCCACCTCGACGGCCGGAGCCCTGGATCTCACGGTGCTCGAAGGCCTGCGGGAGCTCCAGGACGACGGCGAGCCGGACCTCCTCACGGAGTTGATCGGAATGTTTCTGGATGACGCGGGATCACGTACTATCGCTCTCCGAGATGCCGCGGAGATCGGTGACGCAGAAGCCGTGGAGCGCGTCGCCCACTCCCTCAAGGGGAGCTGCGGCAACATGGGTGTCCGTGAGATGCAGAGGCTCTCTTCTGAGCTGCAAGACGCCGGCGCCTCGGGAGACCTCTCGGGAGCGATGGATCTCATCCAGAGCCTGCAAGAAGAACTAGATAGGGTCCGCCCGGCCTTGGCTGAAGCATCATCCGTGGTTCCGAAGGCCTAGAATATGGAGATATGAAAGTTCTGATCGCCGAAGACGACGCCGTTTCGCGCACCATCCTCCGCCGCGCCGTGGAGAAGTTCGGCCACGAGTGCCTCGCCGTCGAGGACGGCCGAAAAGCCTGGGAGATATACCAGGCTTCGCCGGACATAGACCTCGTCGTGAGCGACTGGGTGATGCCGGAGATAGACGGGCCGGAATTGTGTCGCCTCATCCGCGAAGAGGAGCGGGGCAACTACACCTACTTCATCTTCCTCACTGCGCTCGGGGACAAAGAGCACCTGCAGACCGGCCTGGCAGCCGGGGCGGATGACTATCTCTCCAAACCGCTGGACCGCAACGATCTGCAGATTCGCCTGATCTCAGCGGACCGCGTCACCTCGCTCCATCGCAAGCTCGCAAAGCAAAACTCACAGCTAGAAGAGATGAACCTGCGGCTCTTCGAGCAGGCTCGTGAAGACCCGCTGACCTGCCTCGGCAACCGTCTCCGCTTGCACGAAGACCTTCAGGACTTGAAGGGAAGGGTGGACCGCTACGGGCACAGTTTCTCCGCCGTGCTTTGCGACGTAGACTTCTTCAAGCGCTATAACGACCGCTACGGGCATCTGGCCGGAGACGAAGTGCTGCGCCGAGTATCTGAGACCATCTCCAGCCAGCGCCGCAGCGGGGACACAGCTTACCGCTACGGAGGAGAAGAGTTTCTGGTGATGCTCCCCGAGCAGAACCTGGAAACAGCCAAGATTTTCGCTGAACGCCTGCGCGAGGCGATAGAGGATCTGGACATCCTCCACCAGGCCAGAGAAGAGCCGGAAGTAGTGACGCTGAGCGTTGGTATAGCGGAGCTCTCCCCAGAGAACCCCAAAAGTGCCGATACTCTCCTCAAAGAGGCAGACCAGGCGCTTTACGAAGCGAAAAAACTAGGCCGCAACCAGACGTGCGCCTACACCACGAACCTCACGAAGCCGTCCTGACAGCGGGCTATGCACCAGTTGAACCTGATGAAAACCACCGTTATGAAACCCTATTCGGAGGATCTGAGCTTCTCTTTCTGTGGTTGATCCCGTCTCTTGTCTCTGAGGTCACGCTTGAACCCAGCGCCACGCCTCCTCGTACCGCGAGTCCTCGAAGTACTTTGCCTCACCGCTGATCAGCGCATTCCCAAGTGTCTCCGCCCACTCCGCGAACGCGACGTCACCCACGACGGCGTAGCGCTCGATGTCGTTCGCGTACGGGGCGAGCTTCAGATCTTTCGCCAGCGCACCGAGCTCGACTCCTGGCATCTCTGGAATCCGGACGAGCAAGCGGACCTTGCCGTGCTTCGCGACGACCGTCTTGAATTCTTCGGAGAGAGTTTCGAACTCCTTCTCTGTTAGCTCCTCTTTGATCTCGTAGCCCAGCACGTTCTCCGTGCCCTCGTCAAGCTTCCTCAACATAATTACCTCCTGTTTGAGTTTGCCTGGTCTAATCTGTCCAGGTTTCGCCCACAGCACTGCAGGCTATCCATTAACTGCCACTGCCAGGCCACCGTGCGGCTGTTCACCGCCTTCGACTTCGCCTATCGGCTCATATTCCGCCAACCGGAGGCCGTTCTGTTCCAGGAATT
>JBBPZT010000154.1:0-3370 GCA_038198625.1 Rubrobacterales bacterium | reverse complement strand
CCATCACCGGCAGATCCGACTCGCTGCCGACCAGTATTCCAACGCTCGGGCTCAAATGTCCTCCAGTTCTATGGCTTCAAGTGCTATGTCTGTCCGATACTGCATGCCGTCGAACCGTATCTGCTCGGCGGCGGCGTAGGCCTTTGCCCGCGCCTCGATGAGGCTTGGTCCTGTACCGACCACGTTAAGTACCCGCCCGCCGGCGGTATAGAACCTGCCGTCGCGCTCCTCGGTCCCGGCGTGGTAGATGTAGACCCCGGTTGGGATATTGACGATACCCTGGATCTCATCCCCCGACGAAGAGGACTCCGGATAACCCTCCGAAGCGAGTACCACGCACACCGCCTTGTCCGTGGACCACGAGACCTCGCGTCCTTCCAGCATACCCGAGTTACAGGCGATCATAAGCTCCAGCAGGTCCGTTTCCAGCCGCGGCAGCAACACCTGTGTCTCCGGGTCTCCGAAGCGGCAGTTGAACTCCAACGCTTTGGGACCATCGTCGGTGACCATGATCCCGGCGTAGAGCAGGCCGGAGTAGGTAGCCCCTATAAGGGCGAGCTGTTTCAACGTCGGGTGGATGATATCTTCCAGGATCGTCGCGTACGTGGAGGGCTCCATCCACATCAGCGGCGAGTAAGCTCCCATCCCACCCGTGTTCGGTCCTTCGTTGTTATCGTAGGCGGCCTTGTAGTCCTGGGCCGGCAAGAAAGGCAGTACGTTACGCCCGTCGGTGATCACGAAGACCGACGCCTCGCGGCCGCTCAGGTGCTCCTCGATGATGACCCGCTCTCCCGCCGCCCCGTACAGCCCGCCGAAAGAAGCCCGCACGGCCACCTCAGCCTCCTCTCTGGAACGCGCCACCGTCACGCCCTTACCGGCGGCGGAGCCGTCGGCCTTCACGACTACCGGATACTCCCGGCGTGTGCGCAGGTAGGCGAGCGCCGCGGCCTCCCGGTCGAAGACCTCGAAGTCCGCCGTGGGCACGCCGGCGTGGCGCATCAACTCTTTGGAGAAGACTTTCGACCCTTCTATGCGGGCAGCGGGACGCGGAGGACCGAAAATTTCCAGTCCGGCCTCCCAGAAACATTCGACGATGCCCCCGATCAGGGGGGCTTCGGGGCCGACTACCGTCAGGTCGATCTCGTTCTCCACGGCGAAGTCGCGCAGAGAGGTCAGGTCGTCGGCGGGTATGTCCACGACCTCGGCGATGCGGGCTATGCCGGGGTTGCCGGGAGCGGCGTACATCTCGGGCTGGAGCGGGCTCGTGGCGAGAGCCTCGACCAGCGCATGCTCGCGCCCGCCGCTACCGACGACCATCACCCGCACTTCTCTAGGCTCCTATCTTCTCTACGATAGCCTGGTCCCGCTCGGGACCGATGCTGATCATGCACAGGGGAACCCCGACCTCAGCCTCGACGAACTCCACGAACTCCCGAGCCGCCCCCGGCAGGTCCCCTCGCATCCGGCTGCCGCTTATGTCCACTCCCCAACCGGGCAAACTCTTGTAGACCGGACGGGCGTGATGGAGGTCCGTCTGGCTCATCGGGTAGCCCTCGACCCGCTCCCCGTCTATCTCGTAACCGACGCAGACCTTTATCTCCTCGACCGCGGAAAGAACGTCCAGGAGCGTGATCGCCAGGTGCGTGATCCCGTTTAGGGAAGCCGTGTACTTTATGGCCGGAAGGTCCAGCCAGCCGACCCGGCGCGCCCTCCCGGTAGTGGTCCCGTACTCGTGACCCGTCTCCCTCAGCGTCTCCCCGACCTCGTCGAGGAGTTCCGTGGGCATCGGCCCGTCGCCTACCCTGGAGGTGTAAGCCTTGGTGACACCCACGACGTATTCCAGTGACTGCGGCGGGATGCCGGCCCCGACACACGCCCCGCCGACCGTCGGGTTGGAGGAGGTTACGAACGGGTAGGTGCCGTGGTCGTTATCCAGGAGGGCGGCCTGTGCGCCTTCCATCAGGATGTGCTCCCTGTTTTCGAGGGCTTCGCGCAGGATGAGCCCGGTATCGGCAACCAGCGGGGAGATCAAATCCCGGTAGGTCATCAGGTACTCGACCAGGCTCTCAATCTCGAACGGCTCCTCGTCGTAGATGCCCTCGAAGATGGCGTTCTTCTCCCGCAGGACGACCTTCAGCTTGGTGCGAAGTATGCCGACGTCGAAGATGTCCTGTACCCGGATGCCGACCCGCGCTACCTTGTCCTCGTAGGCCGGGCCTATACCGCGGTTGGTCGTCCCTATCTTCGCCTTGCCGAGTGCTTTTTCGCGGTGGGAGTCGAGCCGGATGTGGTACGGCATGATCAGGTGCGCCCGGCCATCCACCTTGAGACGGCTCCGCACCTCGATACCCCGCTCTTCGAGCGCCAGGATCTCCTCTTCCAAAACCTCCGGGTTGACGACGACCCCGTTGCCGACCGTGACGCCCACTCCTTCCCTCACGATGCCGGACGGGATGAGGTGCAGCTTGAATTCTTCCTCGCCGACCCGGACCGTATGCCCGGCGTTGTTTCCGCCCGAGTAGCGGGCGACGTAGTGGGCATCCACCGCCAGGGCGTCGCAGACCCTGCCCTTGCCCTCGTCTCCCCAGGTCAGTCCGAGCACGACCGTTGCCGTCACAGCGTTTCCCCCCTAGTATTTTGAGCCATTGCGGGATCCTCGTAGAGCTTCGAGTAATCGGGTAGGCTTGATACGGGGCGTGTGTTCTTCATCCGTTCCTTAGGGCCGCCTCGTTTAGCCACGGTTGCAATGTAGCACATACGGATATCCTTTTAAAATCGTCCCCGGATAAAGTTACTCGAAGAGGACCACGGGCTCGCCGTAGTAGCGGATACGGTTCGCCTCCCAGCTTTCCTTGACGAACGCCCGGAGCTCGGCGTCGCGGGTCTCGGGGTCTCCGCTCTCCAGCTTCTCCAGTGGGAATCGAACACCGAGTACGCGCTCGGGGATCCGGAAGCGGGTGATGCCGGCGGGTAGCATCATCCCGGCCTGCACTATTTCGACGAGCTCTTTCGGTGTGAAGCCCCGGTAGGCAACCAGCGCCTCGCCGTTCGCGAGCCGGGTGGGGCCGCCGGGGTTCACGCGCCGCACCGGGACATCGCCGGGGTAGATCTCCTGCATCCTCCAGAGCACGGCGACCTCCTGGAGAAGACCTTCCTCTCCGGCCCTCACGTAAACCCGCCTGCCGGAATCTGTCTCGATCTCCGCCAGGCAAACGCCTTCCGGCTCCTTCGACACCTCGATTGCCCCGCCCAGGTCCGGCAACGACCTCGCGGCCTCGACGTCCAAGATATGTCCCCAGCCCTCCGCTTTCTCCGGAAGCTCGACGAGCTGTATCAGGGCCATGGAGCAGCCCATCTCTCCGAGCGCGTG
>JBBPZT010000153.1:0-15605 GCA_038198625.1 Rubrobacterales bacterium | reverse complement strand
GGTCTTCGCCGCCGCTCCTCTCTCCCTACGACGTGCCCCTCGGCCTCTCCGAAGTCGCCGGAGCGTACTGCCAAACCGGCCGCAATGTCTACGCCCGCCGAGTCCTCGGCGAGAAGCCCGAACCCAACGAGAAGATGCTCCAGGGCGCCGCCCTCCACGGTGTTATACGCGACTGGACAGTACACGCCAAGACCAACCTTTACATCCACGGCGCGGAAGGATCGGAAGAAGCCATCCGCCAGATACGAGCCTTCTCCGAACCGGAGCTACCCGAAGCCAAAGCTCTAGTCGCCTACGAGGCCGACGCCCTTGAGTTCCGGCTGCGCGAGTCGCTCGGCCAGTTCCCCCGCATCGGCACCGACGCCCTCGTCACCCGCGTACTCCCTGTAACTCTAGGCCAGATGCTCGATGGATCCTTCCTCGGTCTCTCCAAGCACCTCTCCACCTATCTCCTCAACCTCGGCGAGCAGTGTGTCCTCGACGTGATCTTCGAGGACCACAAGAGAGACTTTCACAAGCTCACCCTCGCCGGCTACGCCCTCGTCCTCGAAGCCGTCTACGAGTTCCCGGTTGACGTCGGCGTAACCGTCTACGCCCGCTTCAGTGGTTCCCAAGACGAGCGCCTCCACATAGAGCGCGAGTTCACCGTCATCGGCGATGAGCTACGCATGGAGTTCATCGAAGTGCGTGACGAAAAACAACGCATGGTCGCCGACGAACTAGACCCCGGCCCCTGCGACGGCTGCGAGGAGTGGTGCGGAAAATGAAGCAGGGTACAATGACCACAAACGATATACGAAAGGCATCACTATGGCACGATTTGTGGTCACGATACCGGAAGATTTCCTGGAGGAGGTCGACGCCCGTGCCGAAGCCGAGCACCGTAGCAGGAGCGAGTTGGTTCGTGAGGCGCTGCGGAGCTACCTGCGTTCGGGTGGGCGTAGGGGGGACATCTCGGAACGCCCCGAAGTCAAGAGGGCCATACAGTTGCAAGACGAGATGCGGCGTCGCCTGGAGGGTTCCGGATACAGCGGATCCGAGGCCGTACGCAAGATGCGGGATAGGATCTATTGAGCTACCCGTTCCGGGAGGCTCTTCTCGACACTTCCGTCATAGTCAAGTGGTTCGTCCCCGAGGAAGACTCGGAGAGAGCCTTGAACCTGAGACGTGCTCAAGAAGGCCGCGAGCTACAACTCTACGCTCCGGAAGTGCTGCTGATGGAGCTGGCAAACGCCTTACGCTACTCATCCGAATTCTCGACGAGCGAGATCGCCGGGGCCTTGGAAACCCCATTCGAGCTGAACATGCTACTCATGCCGTTCAGCCTCAGCGCCTTGAACTCAGCCGTGACCCTCAGCCTGGAGCACGACCTGGCCGTCTACGACGCTTACTTCCTGACTCTCGCCCTAACGCTGGAGATACCGCTCATCACCGCCGACCGCAAAATGCTCTCCCGCCTCACCTCCGAGGACGGCGCCTTGGACCTCAACAGCCTATAACCCTATCTTGCGGATGCCTCTATAATGCGGGCAGCCCGTCATATAGGGAACTGAAAAACAAGCGTTTTAAGGTGAAGAGTCCGGGGTTCTTTCCGCTAAATAGGATTCGGCGTACCCAGGCTCTTCCAATCATAGGCAAAGCTACAAGGTTTTCGTTGACACAGCTACTTCGAGCTGCTACTCTTTCCTACAAGTGTTGTAAGGTGGATAGTAGAAATCTAAAAGAGCCAGAAACTGTGGAGCAGGATGAGATCAATAAAACGAGTTTGAGCAGGCTCACCGATTTCGCAATCTGCGATTCTTTTACTGAAATAGAGAACTTCAAGGAAAAGTCTGATCTGTCGAGCACTTCCTTCGACCTCTGCGAAATTTATGACTACAGTCTCAAGAGATATCGGGTGTTGGTGTACGCCTGTCCTGGCTGCAGGGGCGGGATAGACAATGTCTTCTAGAGATATCGAAGCAGGTATACGAGAGCTATTCCACAAGCTAACCGACTTAGAAGCGCATGATTTTCAGGTAGAAGTTGCTTGTAGGCTGATCGAAGGTGAGAATCTTGTTCTGGTGTCGCCTACGGGTTCGGGAAAAAGCTGGGCGGCGCTGCTTGCTTTTATATATGCGAAACGTAGGGGTTTACCTTTCGCCGACAGGCTCGTTTACGCTTTTCCCCTGCGTACTCTAACCACTGCTCTTTATCAGCAATACGGCGAGTATCTGAAGAAGGAAAACCTCAAAGCTACCCTCCAGATAGGGGGAATGGAGAGAGGAGAGGGCGATCCTTTCTTTGACAAAGGCGACGTTATCTTTACGACTATAGACCAACTTCTCTCAAGCTACATAGGGGTTCCGGTATCGTTGCCTAAGAGGCTGGCTAACATGCCTGCCGGTGCTTTAGTGGGTAGTTGTGTCGTGTTCGATGAGTTTCATCTCCTGGAGCCGGACAAGGCGCTGGCTACCACCCTGGATCTCGCCGACCAACTCAAGCCTTACGCTCAGACGCTGCTGATGAGTGCCACGTTCTCTGGTAGCGGTATAGGCGAGATACAACGTAGGGCTCATGCTGGAAAACGCGAAGTTTCGCCCAGAGAGCTTGAGCATAAAGATAGATCCAAAAGCCGACGAAAGTTTATCTGGACCGGACAACAACCAACCGCCGAAGCCGTACTCGACGCACATCAGGAGAGATCAATAGCCGTCTGTAATACTGTGGACCGCGCCACTGATTTGTATCGTGATCTGATCGCTCTCGCCGAGGAGCGCGGCGTTAATGATCGGATACTTCTTTTGCATGCCCGCTTTCTCCCGGAGGACCGGAAAGAGAGGGAGGCTGAGATACTAAGGCGTTTCGAGAAAGGCAGTACGGAGCGGGCGATACTCGTGGCTACGCAGGTAGTCGAAGTTGGCCTCGACATATCGGCCGAGTCGTTCCATACGGAAGCGGCTCCGGCAAGCGCGATCTTCCAACGCGCAGGCCGCTGCGCCAGGTTCGGAGGCGACGGCACCGTTTACGTCTACGACTTACCTACAAAGAACGATAGACGCAACACCGCACCATATCTCGGAAGAACACAAGCTCCTCTCGTGGAGTCCACGATCAATGAGTTGGTGGACAGGTCGGGGGACATACTTGGCTTCGACGAGGAACGCGAGGTCCTGGACATAGTTCACTCTGAGGCGGATATACGTAATCTGAAGAGTGTAGCGCCCCGCGTTCGTCGGCTAGAGGTAGCTAAAGCCCTCCGCGAAGGAAGCGGCGCTTACGTCAGGCAACTTGTGCGGGAGGTGGACGCCGTAAACTTGATCGTCCACTCCAACCCGGATGAACTCCGTATGGAACTGCCGTTGCCGAGTATCTCGCTCTCTCGCTCCGTGGCTAGAAGATTCCTGGATGAGTTGAACGATAAAGGTCAGATAGACCAAGCTTCGATCCTGTCAGCCGAAGAGAGCCAGGAGGACAGCGAGAACTACCTTCCGGCGACCGTGTGGAAACCTGTGGAAAAGGTTCAAGACTTGGGCCGTACTTTCTATCTCTGTCTGCCTCCTGAATTGGCATCCTACGATTCAGACGAAGGCCTGGTGTTGGGGAGACCGGGAGAACGTATCTTCGAGCAGAATGCCCGGGAGACCGCCTACGAGCCCTACACTTACCGTAAGGAGACCTGGAGAGACCACATTCGGCGCGTGATGGAACAATACGAGAAACAGCAACCAAACCACCGGGTAGGCGCGTCGCGTCTGGCGAAAAACCTCGGGATGGAAGAAGAAGCCGTGGAGCGACTGGGATTACTCGTTGCGGCTCTACACGATCTAGGCAAGCTCTCCGCGCAGTGGCAAGACAGGATGTGGATCTGGCAGCAGACCGTAAGACCGGACGAGCCACGAGACTGCTTCCTCGGACACTCCGATTTCGATGGTGCGGACCATAGTCAACGGAAGCGCATAAAAGAAGCCAGGTTCAAGAAACCGCCTCACGCGGTGGAGAGCTACTATGCTGCTCTAAGAATTCTTCATCATTATCTAGGCGACGAGCCGGACGATCTACGGCGAGAACTCGTAGTAGCTCTGGGATCAGCCATAGCCCGTCACCACTCAGCCTTCGCCAGCAATCTAGGGGAACTAATACTACAGGATGGATACGACCAGGAAGTTAAAGACATCCTAGAACAGTTCGAGATTGAAATGGATCTACTGGACCGGCCTAAAACAACCGACCGGCGAAGGTTTGCTCAAGATTGGCTCGTGGACCCAGAGGAGCATGAAGATGTGTTCTCGCTATATTCGTATATGGTTCGGCGGCTCAGGCTTGCCGACCAGAAATCCAATGACTGGTAGGTGAGGGTGGAGACTAGATCGTTCAAACTGCCTAAAAAGACTGGAACCTACGCTGACGCGCTGGCGGTCGCCGGACTAGAACGTTTACTGGATCTATTGGGAGCCAAGCGGGCCAGGATAAAGGACCAGGGTGGATTCTACGAACTGGCTTTTACGAAAACTGTCAACTTGGAAGAGCTTGACTACGAAGCGGTTCACAACGATCCAGGCTACCGTTACGTAAAGCTCAAGGAGAGCGCTCCAAGCCCACCGAACCATCTCGACTATTCTGAGGGCCGCAAAAGGCTGCTGAACTTCAGGGAACTCAAGAAGAGTTTAGGAGAGCGTCCCACGGATGAGCAGCGCGAACAGTTGAGACAGGTCGAGCCGGACCCCCGCTGGCATCTCTACCAGAATACCAATGTCCTAAAAGGGTTCGGCCCCTACAACAAGCTCCACGAGGAAGTAACGAAGTCGGAAAGCAAAGCCTTCGCCACGTCCCTGCGTCATAAGCTGACCGCGCTCGCTTTCAGCAGCAACGTAAGCAAAGACAAAGAGGCATTCAAACCGAAGATTCCGGCGGTACAAGTCTTCACCCCATCCGTGGGCAAGGGAGTCAACGCGGCTAAGACTGCTGGGGTCAAGGCGGCTGGATTGCCGGACACTTTCGTTGACTGGTTCGATGAGTATCTCAAGTACCTGGGGCTGGAGCGCGTGGCTAACGCTCGGGTGGTCGGAGACGACATAAAGCTTTTTGTAATAGCCCCCGGCAACATTAGGGCTACGACTCTCGACCGGATTTCCGACAAATTCTTCAGACTTGGATTGCCCTGGTCGTCGGCCCAAATAGATATTCAGGGGTCTCTAGGCTTAGCGGAGGCTTTAGTAGAACAGCTCACTCGGGGAAGCTGGGAAGAGTTCGAGAAAACTCCAAAGGACTACCTGGCCGGACTCCAGACGGCCTACTTCAAGAGCCTCGGTAGCGCACGTGCTCTCGCAAATACAGGGTTTATAGGGCTACCTGGATGGTTCCCCGTTACGGAAGAGAACTCGGATGATTGGATGGAGATATTAGAGGAACATCGCAAAGTGTTGGTGCTCTTGAACGAAGACCGTAGTGAAGAGGCGGATTTACTCTTGCTCTACCGTGATTTTTTGTCGGCTACCGACGAGCGTACATTGTTAGAGTTCCTGGCTTCTTATGCTTCGCATGTGGTTCGTTTCCGCGAACGAAAACGGTTCGTTCGCCAGTTCACGACGAAGAATTTGAGGAGGTTGATGGTGAGCTTGAACGATAAGTTCAAAGAGATAGTCGAGGACCCCGGTTTTCGGGCCGTAGCTGGGGCGATACGGAGATCCACTGTAACGGAGCAATACCATAAGTCCCAGGGTAACCAGGTCTTTGAGATCGAGTACGGGCTCTTTCAAGACTTCAAGCGGAAGGCCCGGTTCCCGGACCAGTTCATTGGAGCACTGAGCGAGTTTGTCAATACCTACGATGCCCAGAACGCGCGGCGCGAGGAACAGTTGAAGGGCAAGGCTGGACGACGTAGGTCCCGCCTTTCCGTTGCGGAACTGGACAGCGTCGTGGAGCTTATAGATCACCACGGGTCCGAGATAGTGGCTATGCTCTTAATAGCTTACGGTTCGGCCCGTGACCCGAAAGCACCCGACGAGGTCAAGGAAGAAGCTACTACAGTCAAAGACCAAGCTACAGGGGAGGATTCCAATGGCTAATCAAGTCAGCTCGATCTCGATAACGGGTCGCCTCACACTCGACCTGCACTCCCTCAACAACGAGGGCGCCGAGGGGAACCAGCTTCAGACTCGCATGGTTCACATCGTTGACGGCGAGGGGAAGCTCCAGGTCGTCAATGCGATATCCGGCGACATGTTTAAGCACATCCAGGCGGAGCATTTCCAGGAGGTAGCCAGAGACGCGGGCCTGCCGTTGTGCGCTGGATGCAAGATCTTCGATGCGAACCGGATCAACGCGGACACCGCTTTCTTCGAGGATCTCACGGACGGAAACATCGGAACGATAGATAAAGTGCTGAACCGTTGCGCGATGGACGATACCGAGGGCATTCTTATAACCCAGGGTAACCGTTCCACGCCCCGGAAGAGTTGCGTGGAGTTCGGGTGGGTGGTGGGCTTGCCGGCGGTGACCAGGACCGAGAGCTACTTCCACGTCAAGTACGATCCCAGCGGACGCGGCGCCGGCTCGGGCGGTGAGGCCGGAGCCAACGTGGGACAGAACATCTTCTACCGTCCGGCGAGTTCGGGAGTCTACGCCGTCGTGGCGCAAGTGGAGACGAGCCGGGTCGGGTTTAACGATATCTCCAGGGAGTTCGTCGTGGATGAGGATGAGAGGAAGAAGCGCGTCAAGGCTCTCATGGAGAGCGTTACTTACTCTTTCCTCGAACCCAAAGGAGCGCATCGCAACGCTCAAAATCCGCACATGCTCAAGTTCGAGGGTGTCGTCTCCGTTTCGCGGTCCAGTATGCCGGCCCCGACCGCGAGCGCCCTTGCTGATGGTTACGTAGAAGAAGTCGAGGCAGTCGCGACGCAGCTAAACAGGCTCAAATCAGATGCTATTCAGACGCATCGTTTCGGTTCACAGAGCGAGTTCGCGGAGGCTATGATGGACTTGATTAAAGAAGCCGAGGTGGCAGCGTAGCCGTGTGGACTCTGGTTTGCTACAGACCAACAGGGTTCTTCTCGCTGAAGTCGTCCGCTGCCACCAGTTCGGGTGCGAAGACCTTATTAGTGCCTACCATGTACTCCGTAAAGATGGCTTTGATCGACGCCGCGTTCCGCTCGGGCAAGGACGGCGCGGAAATATTCGAGCTGGCGAAACCTTTAAAGATCAGGTTCAAGCCGCCTGAATACGCGGTCGTGACGCACGGGTTCATCAAGATCCGCCGGGAGCGTGAAGTCAAGGACGCAAAGAATACGGCGGCTGTCGAGTTGAAGAGAACTAGCCCGTTCCAGCCTACCGTTGCCTATCGTGAGTTCTGTGCCTTCGAGGGAGAGCTTACCGTGGCCGTGGAGAGCGAGGAGTCTTCATCGTGGCTGGAAGAGCTTCTTCCGGGAGTCGGTTACTTCGGCAAGCGTGGCAGCTTCTTTCAGTTTGCAGGGTTCGAGTACGAAGAATCGTTGCCCGAGCATGGTTTTACGTTTCCGTTGGACGATCCACCGGAGAACTACAGCCTTGACGTAGTGGTGCAGCCGCTTGACGATCTCGGCGAGCGCGCAACCTTCGACGCCATCAATACTTATTCAACAGAGAGAGCCAGGCTGGGTAGGGACAGAGTAATCGTTCAAACCGCCGTTCCTTACAAGATGACCTCGTCTAGCCGTGGGTACTCGTCGTATAAGAGATCCGGTTAGCCAGGATGCCTGACTCAACCAAAGCCCTCATCCTACTCGCCTCTCGGCCGGAGTCGGTGGAGGTCGTGGTGGGACGGTTGCGGCCTGAAGCGGTTGGGGTGATCGTCTCACAGGAGATCCTGCCGGCCGTGGTGGCGAAGTGCTCGGAGCTTGGCGACGGGGCCCGGTTCTTGTACCGGATCGTCGACTCCCCCATGGAGATCTCCGACGCTTTCGGCCGCTTCGAGCATCTGCTCTCGGAGCTGGAGGACTCCGGGTACTCGCGGGAGGAAATCCTGCTGGATGCCACGGGCGGTACCACCCCGATGCGTCTCGGCGTGGCCCTGGCGGCAATGACGCGGGGTGTGGAGATGGTCCATCAGCGGGTGCCCCAGCGCTACGTGAATAGCCGCTGGGAGCGGGACGAGGAGCAGGAGATCGAGGTCCACCCCATGCGCAACCCCCTGGAGGCGACGGGTCTGCTGCGCGAGGGGCAGGCGGTGGACCTGTTCAACCGGCGGGACTACACGGCCGCCGCCCGCATCTTCGGGGACGTGGAGGAGAAGGTGAGCGGGGTGGCCCGCGGTCACTACTACCGGGGGCTCCTGCTCCTGGCCGAAGGGTACGCCGCCTGGGACGTGGCGGACTACGGAAGCGCTCTGGAGAAACTGAAAGGAGCGCGGACGGAGCTCGGCGTGGGGTTCGTGGACCGGGAGCTTGCGGAGAGGGCCGGGACACTGGTGGACAGGGTCACGAACCACCTCCCCTTCCTGGGCCGGGTGCGGGGACGTCTCTCCGTGGAGAACGTCGCGGATATGCTGGAGAACGCCCGCCGCCGCATCGTCAGCCAGCGCCGCTACGACGACGGCATCGCCCGCCTCTACCGCACGCTTGAGATGTGGCACCAGTGGCGGCTCCAGGAACGACACTCCATCTCCACCGCCGAACCGGACTGGTCGAAGGTGGGCGAGGACGCACGGGTGCGTTTCCTGGAGGCGGCTGGGCTTGTGGAACCGCCGGAGGTCCTGGCGCTCCGGCACGCCCGTATTCTGGACCGGATGCTAGACGGCGGTCGCCCCGGCGAGGCGAAGGACGATGAGGTGTTGCGGGACCTTCTCCGGCAGCGCAACCACTCCATCCTGGCGCACGGGCTGGATCCCATCGGCGAAAAAGCGGCCCTGCGTTTTCTGGAGTACGTGGACGCCCTGGTCGAGGCGCCCGAGGCGCGGGCTGGCGCGGAACACGCCACGCTGAGGGAGCTGTAGTGGCGCTGGAGCTTCATTGCCACGAGGTGACGGTACGGTTCCTGGAGAAGGCCGTGGTACCGCCTTATGAAGGGTCCATGATCCGGGGCGCCTTTGGCCGCGCCTTCAAGGAGAGCTGCTGCCCCTTCCCCCACGATAACGGCTCCGGCTGTCCGCTGGGCCAGAAGTGTCCCTACGGATACGTCTTCGAGACCTCACCGCCGGAGGATGCCCGCGACTTCGCGAAGAACAAGGAGGTCCCCCGCCCCTACGTCTTCGAACCCCCGGAAGAAACGAAGATGGAGTACGGTCCGGGTGAGAGGATGAGTTTCGGTTTCACCGTAGTTGGCCGGACCGCTGACTATATGCCGTATTTCATCTACGCCTTCTCGAAGATGGGAGACGTGGGCGTCGGCCGGTTGAGGGCGAGATATGAGCTGGAACGTGTGGTGGCGAAGGACCCGCTCTCCGGAGTCGAGGAGGAAGTCTACGACGGCGCGATAGCGAAGAACCGCCGGCTGCCGGTGCGCTGGAGCGACGCCGAGGCCGCCGCTGGGGAGATGAAAGGAGAGCGGCTGCGGGTCGAGTTTCTGACGCCGGCATTCGTGAAGTACAGAGGAGAGGTCTCTCCCGAGGCCCCGCCTTTCGCCGCGCTGGTACAGGCGTTGCTCATCCGTATCCCGATGCTCTCGGCGATGCACTGTGGGGAGATCTGGCACGAGGACTTTCGGGCCATGGTGCGCAGAGCAGAGGAGGTGGATACGGTGCTGGACGATACTACCTGGGTCTCTTTCCTGCGGCACTCCTCGTTCAAGGGCCGCACGGAAACGCTGGAGGGCTTAGTAGGGAGTGCCGCTTACGAGGGACCGGTCGAAGAGTTCCTACCGCTACTGTGCATGGGCCAACTCACCCACGTCGGCAAGCGGGCGGTCTTCGGGTTGGGGCGCTACCGGCTACGCAGTATCTGAAACCCGCCGGGCTCACGCTCAAGCCCTCCGGTACGATGCGCCGTAGTATCCTCTCTCTATTCATGAGAAGGAGAGAAGTGGTGGCGAGTCGGAAGAATAACCGGTACGGATACGTAGTCGCGGGTGTCCTCGCTTTTGTACTACTGCTTGTTGTCACCTCCTGCGGTGGCGGGAACCCTTCTGATAAAGCTAAAACGGGTAAGATGGCGGAGCCCGGAAAGAGTTCGTCGGTAGCCAGGAATACGGGCGTGTCGTCGGGAACGACGAAGACTACTGAGGCTGAAAAGACCTCTGGTGGGAGTACGTTGACGCCGGCCGAGGCTACCGTCGGGCCGCGCGAGGAGTCAGCGATGCCGGCACGCGGGATAAAAAAGGCCCGGTCTCACCCGCCGACCAAAAACCCGCCGAGGGGAGTGAAGACCTTCCCGGCGACCAGCAACAGGAACATAAACGGCAAGATAGATTACCCGAGGGAGCCACCGACCAATGGGGATCACGCGCCGATCTGGCAGAATTGCGGCTTCTATAAAGAGCCTGTCAAGAACGAGACGGCGGTGCACAGCCTGGACCATGGGGCGGTTTGGATCTCCTACCGCCCAAACCTTCCCGCCTCCCAGATCGACGTACTCCGCAGGCTCGCCAAAGAGAGGTCGCCACCGCCTGGAGAAACCAGCTCCGCTTACCGAGCGCGAACGACCCGCGCCTGGAGCAGTTCGTGAACCAGTTCCGGATCAGCGTCACGGCTCCCCGCGCCGGCAACGGCTGCGTTCTCGGCGTCGGCAGGCCGGGCTCGTAAACGTCGGTGCGCCGGGTGGTAAGATGACTTTTACGAGTTTCTAGTTAGGGATTTATAAAGGAGGAACAGGGATGGAAACGAGCCGGAGCGAAGAGGGCATTCTTTCCGAGGAGATGAAAGGTAAGCGCGAGGAGATCGTCGAGCTTCTCAAAACGGCTTACTTTATGGAGCTCGAGACGGTGGTCAACTACGTCACGAGTTCGACCAACCCGGACGGTGTGCGGGCGCAGCAGATCAAGGAATCTCTTGAGGCGGATATCCAGGAGGAGTTGATGCACGCCCAGCAGTTCGCGGCGCGTATCAAGGAGCTTTACGGCGTCGTCCCCGGTTCGGCCGACTTCAAGGCCGTGCAGGAGTTCTTGCAGCCACCGGAGGATCAGATAGACGTGGTATCCGTGATCCGCGGCGTCATCGAAGCCGAAAGAGGAGCCATAGAGCACTACACCCGGATCGTCGAAGAGACCGAAGGGGCGGACCCCGTAACCCAGGACATGGTCATCGAGGTCTTGCATGATGAACAAGGTCACATGCGCCTCTTCGAAGGCTTCCTCCGCGAATACGAGGTCGAAGGCCGGGCCTAGGACTTCCTAGAAGCCCGGCAGCGGTATCTCGTCGAACTCTCGCCGGTCCGCGCCGCACTCCGGGCATTTCTCCGGAAGCTCCCCCTCCACCCGGTAGCCGCATACGGTGCAGCCCCAGTTGAGAGGGACGGCCTCACCTTGCTCCCTTGGGCCGTCTTCAGGGTTGTCGCGCCGTCCATCCGTCATGGTGACCTCCCGATAGTTTTGCGAACGAGGGGGATTATGCCACGGTGGAGGTGGGAGAGGCCGCGGTAGTCTCCGGCCCGCCCGGTGGTAGACTTGCCCGCGCCGTCGCTTGGACGGCTGGCGGGTGAGTGGTGCAGGCGGCGGAAGGGTTCGCGGGATGTCGAAGAGGAAAGGTTTTTCCGCCGGCGGCTTTCCCGCCAGCGGGTGGCGCGGGGCGGCTGGCTCCTTCCCGCCGACCGGATTCGTGTTCCTCTCCATCGTCTCCGTCCAGCTCGGCGCCGCCATAGCCAAGAGTCTCTTCGACTCTTTGGGTCCGGGTGGCACGGTCTTTCTACGAATTGCTTTCGCGGCGCTCGCACTGCTCGTCCTGTGGCGTCCCCGTCTCACCGGCTACGCACGTGGAGACTACCTGATCGCGACCGTCTTCGGCCTGACGCTCGTGGGGATGAACTTCTCCATCTACCAGGCCTTCGACCGTGTCCCGCTCGGCGTCGCCGTGACGCTTGAGTTCGTAGGACCGCTCGGTGTCGCCATTGTTGGCTCCCGCCGCGCGCTGGATCTACTCTGGGCTTTCCTCGCCGCTGCCGGCATACTCTTGCTCGCTCCCCTCGGGGTGCTCGGTAGCGCGGACCTCGACCCTCTCGGCGTGGCGTTCGCCCTGCTGGCGGGAGGCTTTTGGGCCGCCTACATACTCCTCAGCGCCCGCACCGGACGGCTCTTTCCCGGCAACACGGGGCTCGTCTTCGCCCTTTGCGTGGGGACCATCGTCCTGTTACCGGTCGGCATCTCCAGCGCCGGTTACGCCCTGCTAAACCCGTGGCTCCTCCTGGCTGGCTTTGGCGTCGCCATGCTCTCCTCGGCAATCCCCTACTCGCTGGAACTGGATGCCCTCCGCAAGCTTCCCGCCCGTGTCTTCGGTGTCCTGATGAGCCTGGAGCCGGCCGTCGCCGCCCTCGCCGGTTTCATCATCCTCGGCGAGCAACTCGGTAGCAGGTCCATAGCCGCCATCTTTCTGGTCACCGTCGCAGCGGCCGGCGCCTCACGTTTCGGTGCGACTGAACTGGTTGAGTGAAGCTCGCTTCGTATAGACCGAAAGTGTTTCGAGAGTCCCGCTTGATAGCGGGTTTCCCGGACGAAGAGAGCCGGCATCTCTATGATGAACTTGACGTTGGATTCTGGACGTTTGTTGCGGCCAACTATAAGGGGAGAGAATATGAGTTGGTACTTTACGGTGCTGAAAAAGTACGCGGTTTTCAGAGGGCGTTCCAGGAGGAGAGCGTACTGGTTCTTCGTCCTCTTCAACCTCATAGTTGGCATACTGCTTACTATGAGGTTGACCGCGCCATCGGTACCTACAGTTTCGATGTGGGATCAGGCTTGCTCTCTGGTATCTATACCCTAGTGGTCTTGATCCCGAGCTTGGCGGTATTGGTTAGGCGGCTTCACGACATTGGCCGTACAGGATGGTGGGTCTTTATCGGCCTGATCCCGCTGATCGGCACCATCGTTCTTCTCGTCTTCGCGGCGACGGATAGTCAGCCGGGCAGCAACGGGTACGGCTCAAACCCAAAGACCGCAACCGTATGAGCGATCCTAATAGGTGGCCTTGATCGGGGCTTCTTGGACTCACGCGCGTTTGCCAATGGTTTAACGGACGTCTCACCGCGACAGAGACCGATTCCGGATGGCTACTTCTTCCACTCCCGAGAGATCGCCACCTCCACCTCGACGGGTACTTTCTTCAACAGCACTTCTCCGGCGCGGACCATGGCCGCCTTCGTCCGCTCTCCTACTTCGTAAGCCAGATCCTCCGAGCACTCGACGACTAGCTCATCGTGGACGCAGTTGATGAGCCGGGCATCCGTTCCCTCCAGCTCGTCGCGCACGTAGACCAATGCCAGCTTCGCGATGTCTGCCGACGATCCTTGAATCGGATAGTTCATCGCCTCGCGCCTCATACCCCCACGGTCGTCGCCGACCGTCTCCCCGAACTTCCTCACCCTTCCCGAGAGCGTGCGCAGCGTCCGGTCCCTCGTTGCCTTGTTCGCCGTACTCTGCAAGAAGCGCTGTACCTTCGGGTAGTTGGAGAAGTACTCGGCTATGAGCTGGCGTCCCCGCTCCTCGTCGGTGCCGAGCTGGGCCGAGAGGCTCTTCGCACCACGTCCATACATCAGGCCGAAGTTGATCCTCTTGGCCGCCGAACGCTGCTCCTTGTCGACCTCCTCCATCTCTACCCCGTACATCGTCGCCGCCGTGACCCGGTGCAGGTCGTCCCCGTTCCGGAAAGCCTCCACGAAAGCAGGATCCTCGGAGACCTCCGCCAGTATCCGCAACTCTATCTGGGAGTAGTCGGCGATCACCAGAGTGTTGCCTTGTTCTGCTACAAAGCACTCACGGAACTCGTCCTCGTGGGGTATCTGCTGGATATTCGGGTTCGTGCAGGCGAGCCGTCCCGTCGGTACCCGGCACTGGAGGAAATTGGCGTGGATGCGACCGGTCTTCGGATGGACGAAGTTCGCGTAGGTTTCGAGGTAGGTGCCGAGCTTTTTCTGGAGTTCGCGGTAATCCAGGAGGGCCTTCGCCGCCGGATGGTCCACCTTCAGGAGAGTCCACACCTTCGTGTCGGAGAGTTCTATCCCGAGAGATCTAAAAGCGTCGGTGATCTGCTTGGGGCTGTTCAGGTTGAGCCGCGGTCCGAGTCCTTCCAGCGGCAGGACGCCTTCCGGCTCCGGGAAGAAAGATTCCAGATGCACGGCTGCTTCGTCCCGGCGTTTGCGGACCTTTTTTTCCAGTTTCTTCCACTTCTCCACGTCGAGCTTGATGCCCGCGAGCTCCATCTCCGAGAGCGCCGCCACCGTGCGGAACTCTATCTTCGAGACCGTCCCTAGTTTCTCCTCGGCCAGCTTTTCGGAGAGTCGCTCGCGCAGCGGCAGCAGGACGGCGGCGTCCCTGGCGGCGTACTCCAGTTGCCGCCCCGAAAGCTTTCCGGACCAGTCTTCCCGCTGGGCCGACTTGTCCAGGCTCTCGTCCAAAAAGCGTTCGGCTATCGCCTCCAGCGCATAGGACGCGCCCTGCTCCCCGCCGTCCAGGAGCTGCGCCGCAAGCATGGTGTCGAAGACGGGGGAGAGGGAGATGCCATGCTCGTCCTTCAGGAAAGCGTAGTCGAACTTGGCGTTCTGGAGGACCTTTACCGGTCCGTCCTCCAGTGCCTCTCCGAGCGCCGAAAGGTCTCGTGTCTCGAACACGTCCACGATAAAGGTTTGTTCCGGGGTGGCGAGTTGCAGCAGGCGTGTCCGGCCGTCTCGCGGGCTCAGGCTGGTCGTCTCGAGGTCTACCCCGATGGCGGCGGCGGATTTCAGGATCTCCGCGACACCCGGAAGGTCTTCCGCATCCTGTATGAGCTGGTAGTTTGCGGTACGCTCCTCCACGCCTCGATTCTAGCAGGATAACGTTATTACACGCGTTTCGATGGGGTAGGTTAGAATCACTTTATATGGGCAACTCTTTCAAGATAGGCCGGGTTTTCGGCATAGAAGTAAAGATCCACTGGACGTTCTTCCTGCTCCTGCTTTTCTTCGGCTATATAGGCTACACGGGTTCCGGGGGCGGTGCGATCTCCTCCCTCATCACCATCGGTGTGATCCTGGCGCTCTTCTTCTGCGTGCTCTTGCACGAGTTGGGCCACTCTCTCGTCGCCCAGCGTCTCGGTATAGAAGTGCCGGACATAACGTTATTGCCGATAGGCGGGTTGGCGAGGCTCAAGACCCTGCCCGAGAAGCCCTTCGACGAGGTGAAGATAGCCGTGGCGGGTCCTCTGGTGAACATCGTGCTCGCCCCGATCTTCTTCGTCATCGCGTATCTGCTCGGGGCCGACTTTACGAGCTACCCGAACCTGATCAACGGCGTTGACTCGGCCGGTCAGTTCTTCTTCTACCTCGGCTTTATAAACGTCGTCCTCGCGCTTTTCAACCTCATCCCGGCCTTCCCGCTGGATGGTGGGCGGGTCCTGCGGGGGCTCCTGGCAACCCGGCTCGGGGCGGTGAGGGCTACGGACATCTCGGCGACCATCGGCCAGTTCCTGGCAGCCGCGCTCTTCCTCGTCGGGCTCTTGACCACTAATTTCTTCCTCATCCTCATAGCGGTGTTCG
>JBBPZT010000152.1:0-3665 GCA_038198625.1 Rubrobacterales bacterium | reverse complement strand
GATCCACTCCGCCGCCGACGTAGCCAACTCCACGCGTAGGGTCCGTCGCACCGTGGAAGCCCTCGACGCCACACTCGTCACGGGCCACGACCCGGAGGAGTGGCCCAAGTTCAAAAAGGCTCCAGAGTACTACTCTTAACCTTCCGCCAGGAATATGCCACGGCGTGATGGCTTCGGGTCACGCCGTGGCGAAGCGGCCGACGGTGTGCTTCGGGCGCACCTCCCCTAAATGTTCTGCGAAGATGCGATAGTAAGCAAGTTCCTCGCGGGTGCGTAGCGGAGGTTCTACATCGTTCTGCTCGCGCTCGAACTCCTCTTCTGAGACGCTCCCTTGCATGCGCTCCCTGAGGACAGAGGCCGCGCCCGAGCCGTCGCCGAACTGGGCTTTCTTGCGCCATAGGAAGTCTTCCGGGAGCCAGCTGTCAAACGCCTGGCGGAGGAGACGTTTCTCCGGCTGGTCTTCTCCAGCTAGTTTCCAGCCGGCGGGAAGGGAGAGACCCAGTTCGATCATGTCCAGTTCCAGAAACGGTACCCTGGCCTCCAGGCCGTGGGCCATCGTGACGCGGTCGCAGCGCTGGAGGTTCAGGTCGTGCAGGCCTTCGACGGTGCGGACCAGCTCGGTGTGAAGGTCTTCTTCGGTGCGAAAATCCTCCAGGTAACCGTAGCCCGCGAAGATCTCATCCGCCCCTTCCCCCGTAAGCACTACTTTGACGTGTTTGGCCGTGAACTCGGCCAGGATGTAGTTTGGGACAGCGCTCCTGACGAGCGAAGGATCAAAGCTCTCTATGGTACGCACGACCTCCGGCAGCACACCGACGGCGTCTTCGGCGGTGTAGATGCTCTCGTGGTGCTCGGTACCCAGGTGCTCGGCGACGGCGCGGGCGGCGAGAAGGTCCGGAGAGTCTTCGAGTCCGACGGCGAAGGTTTTTAGTCTCTCGCCACGCTCCCGGTACCAGTTCGCGGTGATGGCGGCGACGAGGCTCGAGTCCAGGCCGCCAGAGAGGAAGACACCAACCGGTACGTCGCCCATCATCTGTCGCCCGACGGTCTGTATGAGGCGCTTCTGGACCAGGTTCAGGATATCCTCCGGTATCTCGGCTCCGGGCTCGCTCGGGCCGTCGAATTGTTGCAGCTTTTCTTCGTCTCGCGGTACGGCGTAGCCGAAGTGGACGAGGCCTTCTTCCGGGGTCCAGTAGTGGCCCGGAGGGAAGGACTCAACGAGCGGTTGCCAATCTTCGTCGAAGGCCCGCATCTCTGAGGCGAAGCGCGCGAGGCCGTCGCGGCGCGCCCAGTACAGAGGCTTTATACCGACCGGGTCTCGGGCGGCGATGAACGTACCGTCTTCGCCGGAGATCAGGAACGCGTACATACCGAGAAGCTCTGAGAGAGCTTCCGGGCCGCGCTCCGCGACGAGCCGCAAGGCTACTTCGTTATCCGAGCGGGTGGATAGGTCTCCATCCGAGAGTGTCCGGCGGATCTCCTCGTGGTTGTAGACTTCACCGTTACCGACGAGGAATAGCCTACCGCCGCTACCGCTCACGGCGAGCGGCTGACGACCGCCATCCACATCCACGATGGAGAGACGCCGGTGGCCGAGCCAGCTACCGCCGGCCTCAACCGTTCCTTCGTCGTCGGGACCGCGGTGCACGAGACGATTCAGCATCCTCCCGCCGATCTCCGTCTCAAGACCTCCGTAGGCGCCGATGATGCCGCACATGCCACGCTCCGATCCATCGCTCCCGGAAAACCGTATCTTCCTCGCGTTCGAACAGCCTGTCAATCCTACGGGCGGCCAGCCGTAACCGTCTCCCAGCGGACGATTGTTCTCCAGCGGGCCGATGCGCGGCACGATAGAAGGCGGCTAAAATACAAGCAAAAGTTGAACACGAACCGTAGGATACGGAGGAGGTGGAGTATATGACGGAAACTCAGGACAGTATTCGAGTCCGTAACGTGAGCCCAGAGCGGGTGGGACACTTGGAATGCGTTCCAGCCGTCGATGAGTCGGTCGACTTCGCCTCACTCTCCAGGGACTTCTCCGTAGCCGCCCTCAACTTGAGTCCCAGGACCGGCGACGTGAATGGTAATTTGCGCCTCGCCGAGAGGGCTATCGTCCGCGCGAAGCTCGCGCATCCGCTCTTGAAGTGGGTGGTCCTGCCGGAGCTCTTCACGTCGGGGTACGCGGAACTGGATTCGGTTTATCTCCATGCCGAAGACGCGGGGCGGGGTGAGAGTTTACGTTTCTTCACGGGTCTCGCGCGCAAGCTCGACCTTTACATAGCTTATGGTTTCCCGGAGCGGCTACCCGGCGGTGCCAGGGTATCAGGCATCGCGGACAGCGCCAATCTGGTCGGTCCTGAAGGTTTGATCTTCACGTATCGCAAACGTCATCTCGTTCGGGAGACCGGGGAGGATCTGGTCTTCGTAGCGGGTACAGCGCTTCCGGTAGTCGAGGCCGGTGGGCTACGAGTCGCACTGGCTATCTGCTGGGACCTGGGATTCCCCGAGACGGTCCGCGAGGCCGCCGGTAAGGGAGCCGACCTGATCCTCGCTCCGGCCGGATGGAGAGACCCGTTCGGACCCCAGTACAAACTCACGTGCGCCGCCCGCGCCCTGGACAACGCCGTGTACCTGGCGAGCGCCAACCAGCAGGGGACCTACCCCGGAGCGGAGTTCGGCTCCCGTGGCGAAGTCTACGGTCCGGACGGACTCCGCGTATCTACGAAGGACGGAATTGCGAGCGTAGGGATCATCCAACCCGCCGCCTCCGTGCTGTGGCGGGCGCGTTACAGAGACACGTTCCCGGAGAGTCGCATAGAATATGCTACGGGGGAACTGGTCGGATAACGGGGATCTGTAGGCTGATCTTGGTCCACCGTGGATAAAGTTTCGTGGTGGTGGAATCTCCGGTAACACGACGAAAACGCATTAAAGATGCCTACACGGTAAAACCTTGGAAAAGCAAGGGTTTGACTCACTCCCGTCCATGAGATCTACATCGTAAGGTTAGAAAGAAAGCCCCTTGAAAAGTTGTCCGATAAAGATGGAACAAATTTGACGTGTTGACTCGATGCGGCCTCTATGTATACTTACACGAATTGGTCCGGGGTTTTATGAGAGGCCAAAGACGTATTGCAGAGGCATAGAAGGAGTCGGTTAGCATGTTTGTATGCGGACTCGTCCGGCGGGGCGTTCGGTGAGCTTTACCGAATACCTCGCTGTTCGTTGGGGAGACTTATTGCAGGAGGGGATCGCGCACGCGCAGGTCGTGTTGATCTCGCTGCTCATCGCCACCGTGATCGGGGTGTCGCTCGGCGTGCTGACGTACCGGCGCGATTCGGCCGCGAGCGTACTGCTCGCCATCACTTCGACGATGCTGACCATACCGTCTTTCGCTCTAGTCGCACTCCTGATACCCATATTGGGGCTCGGTTTCTGGCCGACGGTCGTGGCGCTGGTCAACTACGCGATCCTCGCGATTTTGCGCAATACGATCACGGGGTTGCGTTCGGTCGATCCGGCGATTACAGAGTCGGCGAAGGGGATGGGGTTGAGCGACTGGCAGCAGTTGGTTCGCATAGAGTTGCCGATGGCCTGGCCGGTGATACTCGCCGGAATCCGGGTGTCGGGGCTGCTTATCCTGGGCATCGCCGCCATCGCCGCTT
>JBBPZT010000151.1:0-3032 GCA_038198625.1 Rubrobacterales bacterium | reverse complement strand
CGAGGCTCGGCGGAACTAGCGGAGGTTGGGGATGAGCAGTTGATCTTCTTCGACCACGATTCCAGCTACTTCGAGCAGACGCAGGCGTTGTTCCGGGATGCCGGCATCGGGGAACTCAGGACGATGGAGGTGGACAACATAGAGTCGGCCAAGAGGATGGTCGAGCATCGTCTCGGGGTGGCGTTTCTGCCCCGGACGGCGGTGCTCCGGAGCGTGACGGCCGGGAACCTGCGCCTCGTCTCGGTCGAGAACAGCCCCACGATAAGCCGCTCCATAGTAGCCCTCAGGCGACGGGACGTACCGGTCAAGGGCCCGGCCGAGGCTTTTCTGGAGGTCGCCAGCAAGATGGAGGAGGCAAGTGTCCGAACCCACCTCTCCCCCACCCTGGCCGCCGAGTTCGAGAACCTGCAACTCATAGACCTTTTCACCTGAGATCCCGGAAACACAGGTCCGGTACTGGAATAGAATTCACCAGAGACGCTCGCGCTGAAAACAGAATAACAGAATGCTGGGAACGAAAGGTTGGTGGAGATGGACGCTGGGATGGATCAGTTCCGAGAGCGCAAGTACCTGAACCTGGAGACGTACCGCAAGAACGGCGAAGGGATGCGGACACCCCTGTGGTTTGTCGAGAAGGGTGATGTCTTTTACGCCCAGACCACCTCGGGTACCGGCAAGGTCAAGCGGGTGCGTCGCCAGCCGAACGTGCGGCTCGTTCCGTGTGACCGTCGTGGTGGGCCGGAGGGAGAATGGGTTGCCGGCGAGGCCTGGATCGTACGCGGTGCGGAGAAAGAGCGACATATAGACCGGATGCTCAACCAGAAATACGGGGTCGCCAGGCGGCTCATCGGGACGGCTCAGAGGTTGAGCAAGGCGGAGCCTGTGATTATTGGGATGCGGGTCCGCGAATAATAGGGAGAAGCCGGATAGCATCTTTGCGGGCTCGTATACTAGGCTGGTAGGCGAACCGAGAGATTCAGAGGTGCGATAAGTGGAGCGTCGTAAGACAATAGTAGTGATGGAGGGGGACCAGACCGGCCAGGAGTTGCTGGAGGAGTCTCTACGGGTACTTGAGCCGGGTGTGACGGGCCTGGATCTCGATTTCGTCCGCTACGACCTCTCGCTGGAAAGCCGCGAGGAGACCGGCAACGAGGTGGTCCACGAGGCGGCGGCGGCGATGAAAGAGAGCGGGTTCGGGATCAAAGCCGCCACCATCACGCCCGAGAAGAGCAAGCTCGGTTCCCCGAACGCCATCTTGAGAAAAGGAATAGACGGAACCGTCATAGTACGCACCGGCCGACGCATCCCCGGCGTCAACCCGATGAGCGGTGTCCACGCCCCGATCTCGGTAGTCAGGATGGCCGTGGATGACGCCTACGGGGCCGAAGAGCGGCGGGAGGGCGATAACCTGGACGAGGTCGCCTACCGGACGGAGAAGATCTCACGCAGGGTGTGCCGGGGCGTCTCGGAGTTCGCTTTTATCCACGCCCGCAAGATGCGCGCCAAGGTCTTCGGCGGCCCCAAGTGGACCGTCTCGCCCGTCTACGAGGGCATGCTCAAGGAGGAGATGGACCGGGCGGCGGAGAACAACCGCGACATCCGCTACGATCCCCAGCTCATAGACGCGACTTACGCCCTGTTGCTCTCGACCTACGGCGAGCCGCTCGTCATCCCGACCCTCAACCGCGACGGCGACTGCCTCTCGGACATGGTCATGCAAATGTTCGGCTCCATAGCCGGGGCGGAGTCTCTCCTACTCTCGCTAGACGAGAACCAGAACCCCGAAACGGTGATGGCAGAGGCCCCGCACGGCACGGCTCCTTCGTTGGAAGGCAAGAACGTCGCCAACCCGATGGCGATGATTCTGGCCGGGGCCGGCCTGCTGACCTTCTTCGGCGACGAGGAAGCGGGCCGGGTCTCGCGCGCCATCTACGAGGCGGTCTTCGAGACCATCCTGGACGGGATAAGGACGGCGGACCTCGGTGGCTCGACGGGCACGACGGAGTTCACGGACGAGGTGATCCGGCACGTCCGCACCAAGCTCGAAGTCTGGAGCGCGTTGGCTTAGAGAAGCTAATCAGCAGGTCAGAAATAAAAACCGAAAGGAGAATCGTGAACGAACGCGACAAGCCAGAAAATCAGCCAGACCAATCAAGCGGAGAACAAGAAAAGCCTCCTGATCCCCCGCGCACGTACGACGAAGAGCCCCGTGAACTAAGCGAAGACCCGCCAAGCACACGCGAAGGTGGGCCTTCCGAGACGAAGAAAGACTAATACTACCCAAAGAGCGTAGAGGTTATCGCCAAGCCTATCAGTACCACTTCTACCCCGGCTGCTGCTATAGATACGCGGATTAGCCCAGCTTTGTCAATGAGAGTTGGCCTATTCCGCTCGTATTCCTCAGTCACTTTAGTGATCACGGAATAGTGTAGCTCGCTTGGATTATCACTCCAACTCTTACGCCATACATCGGGGTAATTGAGTAGGTAGTAAGTTTTCGGCGTAAGGTGCTTGAAAGCTACATACGCAACGACTGCATACGCCACAAACGCCAGAAAGAGTAGCAGGGCGGCTGGTGTATTCACAACAGCGCCGCTTGATATGGAGAACCCAGCAAGGCCTACTACAATGCTTGCCGCGCTAAATATCTGTACCATCTTCGAGTCGAGCATTTGCCCCTCGTCAGCTTGGCGATCCAAGCTCCCTCTGACTAGGTTATAGATTTCTTCCAACGTTTCTGGGTTCGGCTTCTCTTCGCTCATTCACCACTCCTATATTGTTTGCTGCCCTGCCCTCTGGTCGGTATCTCATACATGAGATGCTAGGGTCAAGCCTACACCCGCGAGTGGAGAGTCCAAGTGAGGCGCTTCTGTGCGACGTATGTAAGACCTACAGCGGTTAGCGTAAGTATTGATCTGGTGCTAGCCTCAGGATATGAAACCCTACTCGAAGGATCTCAGGCTAAGAGTGCTCGACGCGGTGGACCGCGGGATGCCAAGGGAAGAGGTGGCGGAGACCTTCTCGGTCTCGGT
>JBBPZT010000150.1:0-5417 GCA_038198625.1 Rubrobacterales bacterium | reverse complement strand
GCCACGTCCTCCCCCACCTCGTCCAGTAACTCGTCAAGCGTCACGACCGCTCCCGCCCGCTTGCTGAACTTGACCTGCTCCCCGTCACGGATGAGCTTGACCAGCCGGATCAACTCGACATCGAGGAAGTCCTCGGGAATGCCGAGAGCCAAAAGCCCGGCCCGGATGCGGGGAGGATATCCTGCGTGATCAGCCCCCAGAACATCTACCGCCGTCTCGAAGCCTCGCTTCTGCTTGTCCCGATGGTAAGCGAGGTCCGGCACCATATAAGTATAGGAACCGTCACTCTTCACGAGCACCCGGTCCTTGTCGTCCCCGAGACCGGAAGACGCGAGCCACAAAGCGCCCTCATTCTCGTAGGTATAGCCACCCTCGCCAAGCTCCTCGACCACCTCCTCGACGGCACCGGATTCGTAGAGGCTCTTCTCGTTGAAATAGTCGTCGAAGCGGACACGGGCACGCGCCAGTGTCTTCTTGATGTCATCCATGCCCCAGCGGGTCGCGAACGCGCCGATCTCCCGTAACGCTTCCGACGGGTCCATCTCCAGCAAATGTTCGCCGCGCTCACCGGCGAGATTCCGCGCTATCTCCTCCGTGTACTCGCCTTTGTAGAGGGCATCCGGGTCTGAAACGGGCCACTCCTTGCCATATAGACTCGCGTAGCGGACGGCAACAGACTCCCCAAACAAACGGACCTGGTTTCCCCCGTCGTTGAAGTAGTACTCGCGCGAAACGACCCGGCCGGACGCTTCCAATATCCGCGCCAGCGAGTCTCCATACGCCGCGTGCCGTCCGTGCGCCACGTGCAGGGGTCCGGTCGGGTTCGCGCTCACGAACTCTAGCTGCATCGGCTCCCCCGACGGTCTCTCGTGTCCGAACCTCGCGCCTTCCCGCTGCAACTCCCAGAGCTCTCCCCAGAGAGCCTCCTGCGTAAGCCAGAAATTGATAAATCCGGGCCCCGCCACTTCCGCCCTGTCCAGGAACGGAGCCTCGACGGCCTCGACGAGCTTTCCGGCAACCTCGCGCGGGTTGCGCCTGAACAGCTTCGCGTTCGCCAGGGCGACGTTGGTCGCGAAGTCTCCGTGCTCCGTGTCGTTGGGACGCTCGACGTGGATGCCGTCCAACTCGACCTCGTAGGCGGCGCGTGCGGCCTCCCGGACGGCATCCGCCAACCGCGTTTCCAGGTTCAAGATTCCCCACCCCCGAATAGCCCATCCATCAGCCGGTGGTTCTCATCCGCGAGCCGTTCTGTTTCCTCCCGGTCGTGCTTCATGCAGACCTCGAACACGTCCCCGATCCGGGCGTCCTCCGGCAACAACTCACGAGGCGCGTCAAAGCTACGCTTACCATCGGGGTACGCCAACAGAACAGCCCATCCGTTGTCCTCGAACTTATCTAGCTGAACACGCATATCTTCAATATTAGCAGGCGGATACACTACCAGCCGCGGTCATTACTTCTAAACCAGAAGCCGTGCTATCTACCAGTGGTATTTCTCACCCCGGCTTATCTTAACCGCCCGGTACAGTTGCTCCAGGAGGACCACCCTGGCGAGGGCGTGTGGAAGCGTGATCCCCCCGAACGACCACAACTCATCCGCGCGCTCCAGCGCCTCCGGCCCGAGCCCCAAAGCGCCACCGAGAATAAAAGCTGTGTTCCCCTGCCCGGACACGGCCAGGGGCTCAAGCCTCTTCCGGGATAACTCTTCCGAGGCGAAAAGTCTTCCACGCTCGCGGTCCAGCCCAACTACGTACGCCCCTGACGGGATACGCTTCAAGAGTCTCCCGGCTTCAGCGGAGAGTACCTCCTGGCGAGAGCGGCGGTTCATGTCCTCTTCAGCGACCTCGATGACCTCGACCGGGAAGTAGCGTCGGAGACGGCCGAGATAGTCCTGACATCCCTCGTCGGCCCAGCCCTTGAGCCTGCCGACAGCGACGATAGTTGCGCGTTGGAGCATCTGCTTCTTACTCCACCTCGAAGAGCCGCCGGAAACCTGTCCCCTCTGCGTAACGGTAAGTATGCCCGCTACTTTCCAGGGGTTCGCCCACTTCGATCCAGGGCGTTGGATGCCCGGCGATAGCCGCCCGAACTCGTATGCCCTCGTGTCCGGCTTCCCGGAGCGCCCGGCCCACGGTGCCGCAGGCCCGTGCCGGGGAATTATTAGTAGCCGAGAGGTGGGCCAGAACGAGGTCTTTCAGCCCGTGCGGGGCGAGGGCAAGAGCAGCCTCAGCGGCCTGATAGTTCGAGAGGTGGCCAAAAGAGGAGGAGATCCGGCGTTTCAGGTCGAGCGGATACGGGCCCCGACGTAGCCAGTCCGGATCGTGATTAGCCTCCAGGACTACCGCGTCAGCCTCGAGAAGTCCTGTCAGTACTCCAGGGACCACCTCCCCGAGATCGGTGGCGAAAGCCGCAACATTTCCGCCGTCCGAGACACGCAGACCGTAAGTCGGCGTATCGTGCGGTATCTCGAAGAAGCGGGTCTCTAAACCCCCGACTTGAAAAGTCTCTCCTTCGTTGATGACCACAGAGCTCGGCCGTTTCCAGACGCCGGGCGCCGCGTATACTTCGACGCCGCGCTCCCTGACCAGAGAACGGACTCCGGACGTATGGTCGGAGTGCCCGTGGGTCAGGAGAACGGCGCCCACGTCTTCGAGGCCGCGGCCGATCCCGCCGAGCAACCCGGCGATTCGTCTACAGGAAAGCCCGGCGTCCAGAAGAAGCCCCACACCCGCCGACTCTATATACGTCGCGTTACCCGAGCTGCCACTCGACAGGACACTTAATCGCAAGTTTGCCCTTCAGGTATTTTGCAAAACGTGCGTGAGAGCCGCACTTCGTTGAAAGACGCCGACACTATTTTATCCCACCGCAAACGCAAGGTCTGGCAGATACAGTACTCAGGAAGTTTTCTTCACCAACTCGCCCTGTATTATGAGGCGCTTCTTGTAGTTTGGCAGCGTGCAGGTCTGTAACGTTACGATGCTCTTGCCTGCTACGGGGCTCATCACCTCCACGTTGCTAGGAGAGACGACCTCTTTCTTGTCCACCTTGTAGTAGTATTCGCCGCCCTTGGAGTCTTTCAGGAGAATCTCATCCCCCTTCTGGAGCTTATCGAGGTCGTAGAAGATGTAAAGCGATCCCGTGCCGGTGTACCCGATACGGTGCCCGGCGATATAAGCGTTCGCCCCTTTCTGCCAGGGAAAACCCGTCGCGGGGATGTGAACGGTCGACTTCGTGAGGCTTTCCTCGGAAGTGGAGTTGTAAACGGGTACACCGCTCAAACCCATCACCGGAATTGTCAGATAGAGCGTCTTATCTTTCGGGCCACCCGGATCCCTCCCGAAGTTGAACGGCTTGACGTTCGGTATCGCCCCCGCCGAAGAACCTTGAGGTACCAGTTTGCTGGAACTACCATCAGAGCTTGTATCGTTCCATTTGCTGAACGTGGGCGCCCCAGTTAACTCTTTCTTGGGAAGAACGTCTTGCGGCAGCACGCCCTTGACGGTCATCTCGCCAGAACTCTTAGACTTGGATTTGGAGGTCTTATCTTTGGAAGTCCTGGACTTCTTGGTGACCGTCTTCCCGTATCCGGCAGACTCCATCGCCGTGCCGGTAGTGCCCATAGTGGAGGAACCAAGACCGGTGGAACTCAGGTTGGTAGAGCCAGGCTTCGTCGTGGTCTGCGCGTTTGTCTTCTGGCTCCCGTTGCCGGTAGACGAAGCGTTGTTGCCGCAGGCCGCGAGCGCCAGTAGGCAGAGAAAAAGCTGGGCGGCAATTGCCGCCCTGCCAGCTATAGACCTCTGTTGAGGCAATTGAATACCGGATCCGGCCTAGATAGCCCGGAAGGGGCCACTACCGGAGGAACCGCCGGTGTTCGGCATCTGCGACATCCCGAGGAACGGAGCAACCGCCTTGAGTACCTCGTCCTTGGACAGTGCTGCCGGGAACGGCTCAAGGACACCAACCACGTTACCAAACAAGCTGTTGATGGCGACCACGTGCTCGTCCTCTACACCGACGATGCTGCCGGCGGCGGCGAGAAGGTCCGGGCTCTGGATCAGGGGTGCCTGGCCCAGATACGCGCCCACACCGACCGGCTCGAAAGTCGCGGCCAGCTTCAGGATCGAATCGGTGCTCGAAAAAGCATCCGAAGGATACGTGAACGCGGGCTTCGCGACCGGGGTCGCACCCGCTGCCTGTAGGTACTTGGTTATGGCGTCAACGTGCGCGACCTCGTGATCACGCAGCGCGGTTACGATGGCCAAAGCGTTGCCGGAGAGCACGCCGGAATCGACTGCCTTCGTGTAGAAGTCGGCCTCCAGATACTCCAGGGTCAACGCGAAGTTGCCGATGTCCGCGTCCGAGGTTCCGCTCTGGGCGAAAGCCTTGCGCGAGAGAACGGTCGAACCGACCGCCGCGCCCGCGCCCGCCACCGCGAGGGTCTTGAAAAAGTCCCTCCGGCTCCGGGGCTGGACGAGAGCCTCCGCGCCCGGCGTATTGATCATTTGCTTATCCATGAGTTAGCTATATCCTCCCTAACCAGTTATGCCGAATGGCTTGACGGCGGACTGCACGGTGCTTATCGGCAGCGCCTCTTCGAAGGCCACGTTGTTCGGCGGTACTATACCTTGCAGCACCTTGATCGCGTCCCAGTGCCGGCACTCGGCGCTGTGGATCGAGAGCGCAGCGGCGAGGTAATCCTTGTTCTGGAGCGCCGGTGCGGCTCCCTGATACGCCCCGATACCAACTGGCTCGAAGGTCGCCGCCAGCTTCAGGAAAGCTACCGGATCAGCGAAAGTTCCACTCGGGAAGGTGAAGCTTGGCGTCGCGGGGACCGCTGCGCCACCCTTCTGCAACGTCGATGAAAGAGCATCGACATGCGCCATCTCGTCATCCCGGATCTTGGCTATGACCGCCAGTGTGCTACCGGAGAAGATCCCGGACTGTACGCCCTGCGCGTAAAACGTGCCCTCCAACAACTCTAACTCGTAGGCGAACGACAGAATCGCGACATCGCCCAGGCCCTCGTAGGTGGTGTAAGGTGCAGCCTGCGCGTGCGCCTTACGGCTGGCAATGCCAAACCCGCCGATTCCCGCCGCCGACAACGCAGCCCCAGCCCACGCAGCCGTCTTCAGGAAGCTTCGCCGCGAGTACTCCCGGTCTATTGCGACCGGGCCTATGCGGCCGTCTGCTCCACTCATCAACAGTCTCCTCTCTTCTGGTTTGCTTTCCGTTTCTCTCACTTTCATAAACACTTACGGAACCCTCCTCCTTTTAGATCACTCTCCTTCTTAAGATCACTCTCCTTCTTAATTTTTTCTCTCTTTCCGCAAACGTTAAGCGACAATGTTAACATATATACCAATAAGTCATTAAAAAGCTGTGTACGGCTTCGGTAATGCCATATGCACGCGTGT